>NZ_SMKK01000309.1 GCF_004348425.1 Actinomadura sp. 7K507 | reverse complement strand
GTCTAGGACTGTATGGAAAAGCGGTCTTGGTGACGGTCAGGTGCTGGTGAGTTCGTTGGGGGTTTGCGGCAGTTGGGCCTTGGTCTTGACCTCGCCGGATTCGATGTCGACGGCGTAGAGCGTCTTGGCATCGGGGTCGGTGACGTAGGCGGTGTGGTCACGGACGTGGAGGGTGGGGCGGGGCTGCTGCCATTCCAGCGGCTCGCGCCACTTGTCCATGATCTTGATCTTCTCGGTGACCTCGCCGCGTTCGGGGTCGATGACGTGCAGGGCGCCGTCGGTGCCCAGGACCAGGGCTTCGCCGTGCGGGCCGCGTCCCAGGGACCGGAAGGTGTAGCTGGTGCCCAGGTCGACGAGTTTGAGGTCGCCGGTGCGGGTGTCGATCAGGGAGACCCGCTCGGGACGTTCGAGTTCGGCGTCGGGGTCGGTCTTGTAGTCGCCCAGGACGATCGGGGACTCCTCGTGGCCGGCCTGGTTGCCGATGCGTCCGTACTCGTCGGGCGCCTTGACCTTGGTGAACTCGCCGTCCTTGTAGAGGAGGGCGCCGTTCTCGCAGCCGATGAGGACGGCCTCGTCCTTGGCGGTGGCCTCGCCGTGCACGCCCGGGCATTCCTCGTTGCGGGCGGTCTCCTTGCGGTTCTTGTCGAGGATCTGGGCGCCGGTGCGCTCCTCCTCGGTGCCGAGGGTGACCAGCAGTGAGCCGTTGGTGAGTTCGATGGCCACGCCGTGGTGGGGGTGCTGGGTGGTGTGGTTGGACGCCTCCGGGAGCCCGTCGCCGAGTCGGCGGGGGTCGAAGGTGGTGACCTTGCCGGTGCCGTCGGAGAACAACACGGTCTTGCCCGCGTGGTGGACGACGTGGCCGGGTTCGGGTGCGGTGAACTCGTCCTTGGTGAGCTGGGCGCCGGCGGCGTCCAGGACGCGGAACCCGGTGGAGGTGGAGACCATGACGTGGCGGTCGTTTCCGGCGGGGTTGACGCGGTTGAACCCCTCCAGGGGGATGTTCTGCACGACCTTGAGCGTGGTGCTGTCGATGATGGACAGGCCGCCGTCGTAGGTCATCACCAGCGGGTCCTGGACCTTGGCCGTGGCGGGCGCCGAGGTCTCCTGTGCGGTGGGGTCGGGGTCGTCCTGGCCGCAGGCGGTGAGGACGAGGCCGAGCGTGACCATCGCGGCGGGGAGAACCGCCTTGGCGTGCGGCCTCGGGTGCGTCGAGCGTTTCATTTCAGCTCTCTGTTCCTTGTTGGGGGCGACATCCATGGGGGTGTCCGGTGGGTTCATCCGGTGGCGAGCCCGGCGCTGATCGCGTCGGTGTTGGCGCGCATCATCCGCAGGTAGGTGGGCGCGCCGCCGTCGGGGCCGGTGAGCGATTCGGAGTAGAGCGGGACGATGTCGATGCGCAGCCCGGCCTCATGCGCCATGACCTGGGCGAGCCGGTCCGGCTGCGAGGAGTCGGCGAAGACGGCCGGCACGCCGGCTTTCCGGACGGCGTCGGCCAGCGACTTCAGGTCCGAGCCGCTGGGCGAGGCCAGCGTGGTGCCGCTGGGGATGACGGCCCCGATGACTTCGAAGCCGTAGCGCCGGGCCAGGTAGCCGAAGACGTGGTGGTTGGTGACGAGCTTGCGGCGTTCGGGCGGGATCTCGGCGAACTCGCGGCGCATCCGGGTGTCCAGGGCCGTGACCTGGGTGCGGTACCTGGCCGCGTTGGCGCGGACCTGTGCGGCGTCGACGCCGTCGACATGCTCGGTCACCCGGGTGGTGATGAGGTCGATTGCCTTGGCCACCCGGACGGGGTCGGTCCAGAAGTGCGGGTCGTGCTGGCGCGCGGTCCGTCCCTCGGTGTAGGTGATCGGGTCGGTCCCCTCCCCCACGGCGAGCGCCGGCACTCCCTGGTCGCGGGCGGCCTTGATGTTGCGTGCCACGCCTTCCTCCAGGCCCAGCCCGTTGTGGACGAGCAGCGCGGCGTTCTCGATGCGGGCGGCCTGCTGGGCGGAGACGCCGAAGGAGTGCGGATCGGCGCCGGGCTTCATCAGCACCGTCACCTCGGCCTGGTCGCCGACGATGGTGCGGGTGATGTCGCCCAGGATGTTGGTGGTGACGACCACACCGGACCGTTCGGGGCCCAGCGCGGAGCATCCGGTCACGGCCAGGCACAGCGCGACCAGCAGTCCGGTGGCACGCCGCAGGCCACGGGAGCGCGGAGTGGCGGTCACCATCCCGTCTCCACCATGTGCGCGGGGGCGAAGGGGAGCTTGAACGAGCGGGCCAGACGGAGGTCGTCGTTGTAGTCGATCTCGTGGACGGCGTTTCCGGCGGGGTCGTTGACGTAGGCGCGCATGGTGTCCACCTGGATCACCGGTGAGGGCCGCGTGCCGCCGGTGTCCTTCGGTGAGCCGGTGTCCTTGAGCAGCTTCGTGTCTGCTTCCTGCTTTCCCGTGCCCGGGTCGTAGGAGCGCAGGACGCCGTCCCGTCCGAGCAGGAGGACCGGGGAGTCCTCGCCGGCCGCGCTCACCGCGACCGCGGGAACGGATCCGCCGACCCTGTTCCATGTCCTGGCGGCGATGTCGAGCACCCAGGCGCCCTTGTCGCCGGCGGTCGCCGCCAGCACGTTCGATCCGGGACGGTGACGGAACTCCAGCGCCCGCTCCTCGGCGGGCACCTCGCCGGGGTAGGGGATCTTCTCCGCAGCGAATCTCCCGTCCTCGCCGGTCACCAGCAGGGCCCCGTCCGAGCAGCCGAGGACGGCGCCGCGCCGGGTGATCGCCTGCCCTCGCGGCTCGGGACAGGACTCGGGCAGCTGGGAGATCCGGTGTCCCTTGCGGTCGTGGACGGCGACGTGCCCGGTCCCGTCCGAGGCGGCCAGCAGGTGCCCCGCGTACGGCACCGCGACGGTGGCCTCGACCCGCGCCGGCTCCTGGATCTTCCCGTCGTCGAGCGCCTTCCGGTCCAGCACGCGCGCTGTGCCGCCCGCGGCCAGCGTGGTCACGGCGAGGTCGCCGGCCACCTCGGGAGTCCCCGCGGCGGGCAGGTCGCCCACGGTGCGGGCGGGGGCGCGGTAGTAGTGGACGTGGTCACCGTGGTCGACCGTCCAGACCCCTGTGTCGATGACGCGCTGGGCGTCGCCGGTGGTCAGGTAGGCGTGGCGGCCGTCGGTCCGCATCGCGGTGAGCCCGGCGGCCTCGCCGACCGGGACGCTCTTGCCGGTGGCCGGGTCCAGGGAGTGGATCCGGCCACCCTGCGCGTCGGCCAGGATCAGCCGCCACTGCGGCTCGGCCGTCTCCTCGGCTCCCTCGACATGGCCGTGCGGAGTGGGCCCGGCGCCCGCGGAACCGTCCTCGCCTCCGGAGGCGCCGCACCCGCCGAGCAGGGTGAGCAGGATTCCCGTCGCGGCGGCGGCCACCGATGCGCGCATCCGGCCACCGCCCGTGCTGCCACAGATCATGAGGTGTACCCGAGTTCCTTTCGTGCGGGTCCGTCCGGAGCCATGCGGTCCGAGGACGGGGATGCGCCGTGCGACCGGCGCCCGCGCAGTTCCGCCGCCAGCGCGGACAGGAAGAAGAAGGCCACGGCGACCGCGGCGATCGTCGCTCCGGCCGCGGTCCCCAGATGCCACGACACCAGCAGTCCGGTGACCGTCGAGAGCGCGCCGAGCAGCGCCGCACCCGCCATGACCAGCGGGACGCTGCGCGCCCACAGCACCACCGCCGCGGGCGGCGCGATCAGCAGCCCGAACACCAGCAGCGTGCCCACGACGTGGAAGGACGCGGTGATCGCCAGGGTCAGCAGGCACAGCAGCAGCGTCTGGGCGAGCCGCGGCCGCATGCCCAGAGTGCGGGCCTTGCGCGGATCGAAGGCGAGCGCGGTGAACGAACGATGCGCCACCGCCGTGATGACGGCCGCGGCGCCCAGCGCCACCGCCAGCACCACCAGGTCGCCCGGGCGCACCGCCAGCACGTCCCCGAACAGGAAGGCGGTCAGGTCGACCGCGAAACTCTGCGAGTGCGACACCAGGATCACGCCGGTGGCGAGCATCCCGACGAACAGCAGCCCGATGCTGGTGTCCTGCGACAGGCGGGACGAGCGCGACAGCGCCGTGACGCCCAGCGCCATCGCGCCGGCGCTCAGCACGGCGCCGAGGAAGAGGCTTCCCTCCAGCAGCGACGCCGCCGCCACGCCGGGCAGCATGCCGTGCGACATCGCGTCGCCGAGGAAGGCCATGCCGCGCAGCACCACCCACGTGCCGGCAAGCGCGCATATGCCCGAGACCAGCAGCCCGCCCCACAGCGCCCGCTCAACGAAAGACACCCCGAACGGGGCGAGAAGCCATTCCATGCACCGCACCATATAATGAAAACCGTTATCATTCGCAACATGGGAGAGTGCCAGTGAGCGAGACGGCGATCACAATGCGCGAGGTGCGGGCGGGTTACGGACCCGCGCCGGTGCTGTACGACATCACGGCCCTCGTCCCTCGATCGCGCGTGACCGCCCTGGTCGGGCACAACGGCTCGGGAAAGTCGACCCTGCTCGGCGTGCTCGCGGGCACGCTCGCCCCGTCCGGCGGGACGATCGAGCGTTCCTGCTCGCAGCGACCCGCGCTGGTGCTCCAGCGCGCCGCGGTCCCGGCCACCCTCCCCATGACCGTGCGGAGCGCGGTCGCCATGGGACGCTGGGCCGATCGCGGCTGGTGGAGACGCCTCACCAGGCACGACAAGACCGTGGTCTGCGAGTGCATGGAACGCGCCGGCATCACCGAGCTCGCCAAGGCGCAGCTCGGCGAGCTGTCCGGCGGCCAGTACCAGCGCACCCTGATCGCCCAGGGCCTCGCCCAGCGGTCCGATCTCCTGCTGCTCGACGAACCCGCGGCCGGCCTGGACCAGGACGCCCAGAACCGGATCCTCGGCATCTTCGACGAGCTCACCGAGAGCGGCGTCACCATCGTCCACGCGACGCACGACGCCGGCGCCGCCGCCCGCGCCGACCACTGCCTCCTCCTCAAGGAAGGCCGCCTCCTGGCAGAAGGCGGCCCGGACGCGGTGCTGCAACACTGACCACGGCCCACCCGTCCAGAGCGAGCAAGCCCAAATCCTCAGCTGGCGGCATTGACGCGCCAACCGGCCCGGACCGTCTCGCCGGTGGCGGCCGGGTCCGTCAGTTGCCGGGTGCGTTAGATGACGCCGGCCTCGGCCAGCCAGCGCCACAGTTCGTCCTGGTCGACGACCGTGACCCCGAGCTTCTCGGCCTTGCCCGTCTTCGCGGCGCCGACGTTGGCGCCGGCGAGCAGGTAGTCGGTGCCGGCCGACACCGACGAGGTGGCCGTGGCCGCCGCCTGCTCGACCAGGCGCGTGACGTCCGGCCGGCTGATCTTCGCGCCCGAGCGCGGGTCGGTGAACGCGCCGGTGATCACGACCGTCGTGCCCTTGAGCGGCGAGTCGCCCGCCGCCGCCGTGTCGACCGGGCGGTCCTCGGGCAGCACGTCGAGGTTCACCCCGCGCTCGCGCAGCGCCGCGATCTCCGCCTGGACCTCGGCGCGGGCGAAGAACGCCACGATGCTCTCGGCGGCCTTCGGCCCGATGTCGCGGATGGCCACCAGGTCCTCGGCCGTCGCCGCCGCGACGTCCTCGATGCGCTCGTAGCCGGCCAGGCACAGGCGCTTGGCCGTGCCCTCGGAGGCCATCGGGATCGCCAGCCCGATCAGCGCCCGCCGCAGCCCCATGTCCTTGGAGGACGCGATCGAGTCGACCATGTTCCCGGCGCTGACCTCGCCCATCCGCTCGTAGCCGAGCAGCTGCTCGGCCGTCAGGTCGTAGAGGTCGCTGCGGTTCTTGAGCACGCCGTCCTCGGCGAGCTTCTCGATCCAGACGTCGCCGACGCCCTCCATGTCGGCCGCCTGGCGCGAGGCCCAGTGCATCAGGCGGCGCGTCGCCTGGGCCGGGCACTGCAGGTTCACGCACCAGCGCTCCTCGCCGGTGCCGCGGACCTCCAGGCCGGAACCGCACGAGGGGCAGTCCGCCGGCGGGACGATCTCGGCCTCGCTCCCGTCGCGCCGTTCCGGCAGCGAGCGGCCCGCGAACGGGATCACGTCGCCGCGCCGCACGACGGCGACCGTGTCGCCGATGCGCAGGTCGCGCTCGCGGATCAGCCGCGGGTTGTGCAGGGTGATGTTCTCCACCGTCACGCCGCCGACGAACACCGGCGCGACCTTCGCGCGGGGCGGGACGCGGCCGATCTTGCCGACCGGCCACTCGACCGACAGCAGCGTCGTCAGCTTCTCCTCCGGCGGGTACTTGAACGCGATCGCCCCGCGCGGCTCGGCGCTGTTGAAGCCCGCCGCGTCGAACGCCGCCGGCTCGTGCAGCCGCACGACCGCGCCGTCGATCTCGTAGTCCAGCCCGTCGCGGCGGCCGCCGATCTCGTGGATCGCGTCCATCACCTCGGCGGCCGTCGCGCACACGTACTGGGCGACCGGCTCGAACTCCGCCGGGACCGGGACGGCGGCGCCGTCGCGGTCCGCGCCGAACGCGAAGAACCGCAGCAGCCGCTGGGCCTTCGCGGCGGCCTCGGGGTCCTTCAGCACCAGCGTCCCTGCGGCGCCCGACCGCGGGTTGGTCAGCGTCTTGTCGGGGTGCGCCTCGTTGTAGGCGGCCCACACCGACCGCAGCATCACCGCCTCGCCGCGGACCTCGACGCGCCCCTGCTCCTCGATCCGGAGCGGCAGGCCCGGGATCACGTGGCGCACCTTCCCGGTCACCAGCTCGCCGACCGTGCCGGTGCCGCGCGTGGCGACGTAGTCGAGCTCCCCGCCGGTGTAGACGACGCTGAGCGAAAGCCCGTCGAGCTTCTCCGACACGCGGAAGACCTGCCCGCTGAACCGCTCGCAGAACGTGCTGATCTGCTCCTCGCTCGTCGCCTTCGCCAGCGAGAGCATCGGACGCGCGTGGCGCACGGTCGGCCCCGTGAGCTCCGCCGGCGCGTTGACCTTGCCGAGCGGGCTGTCGGCCGGCTCCAGCTCGGGATGCTCGGCGACCAGCGCCGCCAGCTCGTCCTTGAGCGCGTCGTAGTCCGCGTCCGGCAGCGGGCTGTCGCCGGAGCCGTAGTACAGGTCGTTCAGCCGCCTGACCTCGGCGGTCAGCTCGATGATGCGCTTTTCGACGTCCACCCTTCGATTAAACGCGATGGCACCGACAGTGTCCGTGGGGCCGTAGCTATCCGCGACGCCTCTCGCCCCGCCGGGCACCGCGCCTATGGCCGCATCCGGGCGAGCATCTCCGTCCTCATCGGGCTTGTGCGCGACGGGGCGAAGCCGCGTCCTGCGGATTGATAGCGTGCAAATGACTGATCCAGGGCAGGTCAGCCACCCAATCGAGATGCTGATCGGACAGGGCGGGCATCATGAACACAGGTCCATCCCGCGGTCCCGCGCAGCGGACGTCCCCGGCGGGCGGAGGGACACGCGTCCGCGGGACCCGGCAGGGCGTGATCATCGGTCAGGTCCTGGCCGAGCTCCCGGAGTTCCGCAGCGCCCAGGACATCCACGGTGAGCTGCGACGCCGCGGTGAGCGCACCGGGCTCGCCACGGTCTACCGCCACCTGCAGGCCCTCCGCCAGGACGGCACGGTCGACGCCATCCAGGACCAGAACGGCGAGACCCTCTACCGCCGCTGCGAGAGCAGCGGCCATCACCACCACGTGACCTGCCGCTCCTGCGGCAGCAGCATCGAGGTCGAGGGCGGCGTGGTCGAACGCTGGGCCGAACGCGTCGCCGAAGAGGCCGGTTTCACCGACATCGACCACACCGTGGAGATCTTCGGCACCTGCCCCGCCTGCGCCCGCGGGCGCGGCTGACTCCCGCCACCTCGGTGGCCGAGGTCGGGGCGGGGGCCCTCGGTGCCTACACGGTCTTGGTGATGCGCACGGGCGCCTGTCTGGGAGGCTTGTTGGAGAAGTGACGGGCGCCGGGGACGAGCGCCGCGGCGGCCGGGGCCAGGAGACAGACAGCCGCGCATGCGCCGAGGACGGGCTCGGGGCCGAAGGCGTTCATGGCGGGCGCTATGAGGGCGAGCCCGAGCGGGGCGAGCCCGTACGACAGCAGGAAGTCCAGGGACGAGACGCGGGCCAGCTTTCCCGGCTCGATCTCCCGCTGCGTGGCGGTGAACCAGGGCACGTTGAACAACTCGATGCCGATGCCGGTCATGACGTAGGCGGTGATGATCACCCATGGGTGCACGGGCAGCAGCAGGCTGAGCGGTGCGAGGGCGTAGAGGGCGAGGCCGGCCAGCGCGTTCCAGCCCTGGGCGCGGGGCCGCCAGCGGGAAATGGCCAGGGCGCCGATCAGCGCGCCGACGATGTAGGCGGTCGCGGCGCCGGCCAGCACCGCCTCGCTGCCGTACCGGTCGCGGCTGATCAGGGGCAGCGCCACGCCGGTGGCCGAATAGCCGGTGGCGATGACCGCCGTCAGCGCGGCCAGGCCGGCCAGGAACCACGGGTGCCGGCGGGCCTCGGCGACGCCCTCGGCGAACTCGGCGAAGAATCCGGCCCGTTCCCGCCCGGTGGCGGTCGGCGCCGGGCCGCCCGGCGGGGGTGCCAGCGCGGCCACCAGCCAGAGCAGGGCGATGCCGAGCAGCAGGCCGCGGGCGTCCAGGACCATCGCGAGCAGGGCCGCCATGGCAGGAGCGACGAGCGTGGTCACCCGTACGGCCAGGGTCATGGCGGCGTTGGCCCGCTGGCGCCGCGCGGCCTCCACCACCTCGGCGGTCAGAGCCTGGAACGCCGGACGGCACGCGCCCTGACCGGCCCCTGAGAGGGCGGCGGCCACGGCCATGAGCGCCACCGAGCGCCCCAGCCCCAGTGCGATGAGCGGTGTCGCGGCGGCGGCGGACAACCCCGCCCACAGCACCATCTCGCGGCGCGACCGGCGGTCGGCGAGCACGCCGCTGACCGGCACCGCCGCCAAGAACCCGACCGTACGGGCAGCGAGCACGAGGCCCAGAGCGGACGGAGACAGGGAACGCTCCAGCACCGCGAGCCCGAGAACGAACGGCAGCGCCCAGGTCGCGAGACCCGAGGCCGTGTTTCCTGACCAGAGGCGAAGGAACGCCGCATCGCGCAGTACAGAGCGGTCGGGGTCGCCCCTCCCGGAGGCAGGCGGCGGTGTTGTCGTCACAGGTGCTGTCTCCTGCCGCACGGCCCGCACTCCGTGCCGGACCCAGGGCCCAATCGACAATGATTACCGTTATAGTAACCACATCGGCGACAGGCCCCGAGCCGGGCACCCTTTCCCTGCACTGCATCGCCTCCCCCACGGCCCAAC
>NZ_SMKK01000308.1 GCF_004348425.1 Actinomadura sp. 7K507 | reverse complement strand
CGACCCCCCCGACCCTGCGGCGTCCACTGAGCACGCGGCGTTCCCCGAGCAGGGAGAGACCGACTCCGCGCTGGAGTCGGCTTCGACGCGGACGCAGGAGGACATCTCCAAGTACATGCCGCCCGAGCCCCCCGACACCCCCGCGGAGGGTGCGTCCGGCGAGTCGTCGTCGGACGTCGTGCCGCGCTATGGCAAGAAGCCCCACAAGGCCGGACGGCATGCAGAACCCTGACCCGGGGGCGGCCCACCGGCGCGAAAGCACCGGCGAAGGCGGGGCCGCGCCCGGCGGGCCCAACCTGAACAGACTGGCCAGAGGCGGCGCCCTCAACCTGGTGGGCGCCGCCGTCGCGGGCGTGCAGGGCCTCGCGCTCGTCTTCCTGGTCGCGCACCTGTACTCGCAGCAGATCGCCGGCACGTTCTTCGCGGCGACGTCGCTGTTCATCATCCTGCAGGCGGTCTCATGGCTCGGCACCGACGCCGGGCTGCTGCGCTGGATACCCCGGCACCTCGCGCTCGGCGACCGCGCCGCCGCGCGGCGGACGGTGCCGGTCGCGCTGATCCCGGTCCTGGCGACGGCGGCGGTCGCCGGGCTCGTCCTGCTCGCCACGGCGCCGTGGACGGCGGGTCTCGTCGGAGCCGGCGAGGGCGCCGGCATGGTGCGGGTCCTGGCGCTGTTCCTGCCGCTCGCCGCCGCGCAGGACGCCCTGCTCGCGGCGACCCGCGGGTACGGCTCGATGCGGCCGACCGTCCTGGTCGACAAGATCCTGCGGCAGACGCTCCAGGTCGCCGGGGTGGTCGTCGCGGCGCTGCTCGCCGAGGACGCGGTCTGGCTCGCACTGGCCTGGGCCGCGCCCTACCTGCCCTGCCTCGTGATCGCCGCGCTCTGGTATCTGCGGATCAGCCGCGCCGATCGCGGGGACGCACCGCTGACGGCCGGCCCGGACGCGCCCGCCGCGCTTGCGGGCTGGCGTCCGCTGGCGGGCGACTTCTGGCGGTTCACCGCACCGCGCGCGTTCGCGCAGATCTGCCAGACGGCGTTCCAGCGCGCCGACATCGTGCTCGTCGCGGCGCTCAGCTCGCCCCGCGAGGCGGCGATCTACACCGCCGCGACCCGGTTCATCGTGATCAGCCAGCTCGTCACCCAGGCCGTGCAGAACGTCATGCAGCCCGCCGTGAGCCGGCTGCTGGCACTCGCCGACCGGGCGGGCGCGCAGCGGATCTTCGCGGTGTGCGCGTCGTGGAACCTCGCGCTCGCCTGGCCGGTGCACCTGTCGATCGCCGTCGGCGCGCCGGTCTACCTGGGCGCGTTCGGCCCCGGCTACGGCGGGTCGGGCGAGGCCGTCACGGTGATCCTGGCGATGGCGATGCTGGTGGCGACCGCGACCGGCGCCCGCGACGTGATGCTGCTGATGGCGGGCCGCAGCGGGCTGAGCCTGATCAACCAGAGCACCGCGCTCGGCGTGAACCTGGTGCTGAACGTGCTGCTGATCCCGCCGTTCGGGATCGTGGGGGCGGCGGCGGCACGGGCCGCCGGGCTGCTCGTCCGGACGGTGCTGGCCCTCGTCCAGGTCCGCCGGATCCTCGGGATGAGCCCGGCGAGCGCGGGCCTGCTCTGGGCCGGCGGCTCGGCCCTGGTGAGCTTCGCGGTGCTGCCGCTGGCCGTCCGGTTCGCGGCCGGTTCCAGCCCGGTCGCCCTCGCAGGTGCGCTGGTCCCGGGCGCGATCCTGTACTTTGCCCTACTGTGGGCCGGCCGCGAGCGGCTGTCCCTGACCGCATTCGCCTCCCTGCTGCCGGGGAGGCGCGGCCGCGCCGCGCACGGGTCCGCGGAGCCCGCCCCCGCCGGGCCCGCCACCGCGCCGGCCGCCGACACGACACCTGCCAGGAGCGCCCATGCCGGGAATTGACATGCCGGGAATCAACCAGGTACGCCGCAAGTCCCGCGCGGTGCTGCGCAAGAGCGGGCTCGCGCCCAGCGGCCCCGTGTACGGGCGGCTGGTCGACGCCGGCCGCTCGCTGCCGATCCCGCCCGCCGCCCGCGTCGCGGTGTCCACCGCCGTCCTGCGCCGGCCGTGGAAGGTGCCCGTCCGGTTCGACCAGCTCCTCGTCGGCGCGCAGGGCGGCTGGACGGCCCGCGAGTTCGCCGACCGCACCGACGACCTGCTGTGGCCGTCCACGCCGTTCCTGGACGGCCCGCACGTCGCGCTGCTGCGGCTCGCCGGCGAGGAGCCCGGCCTGACCGACGAGCAGATCCTGGACAGCGACTACGGGCGTCTCGGGCTGCGCTGCATCAAGGCCGGCGGCAACTACTTCGGCGGCACCGACGAGGCGGGCGTGCTCGCCGCGGCCCGCGCGTTCATCGCCCGCTACCGCGGCGAGGCCGTCCCGGCCGGTGCGGACGAGCCGGCGGAGGACAAGGCGCTCCGCCCGCAGCAGAGCGGCCCGCAGGACCCGGTGCTCGTCGCGCCCGTCCGCGGCTCCGACCGCTACCAGATCCTCGACGGCCACCACCGGCTCGCGATCGCCGCGATGAGCGGCGCGGACGGCGCCGACGTCGTCGCCAAGTGGCTGCCCGTCACCACACCCCTGCAGGACCTCCTGCTCAAGATGAGCTGGCTCGACGGCACCCACGAGCTGTACCAGCCCATCGACGCGCCCGAGCTGGCGTCCGGCTGGACGACGGTACGGCAGTGCACCGACCGGCTCACCAAGATGGACGCGTTCCTCGGCGAGCGCGGCATCGGCGGCGGCCGCTACCTGGACGTCGCGAGCTGCTACGGCTGGTTCGTCGCGCGGATGGCCGAGCGCGGCTTCGACGCCGGGGGCATCGAGCGCGACCCGCTGGCCGTCCCGCTCGGCCGGGCGGTCTACGGGCTCCCGGACGGCGCCGTCGCGACCGGCGACTGCGTCGAGTTCCTCGGCGGCCACGAGCCCGCCCGCTGGGACGTGGTGTCGTGCTTCAGCCTGCTGCACCACTTCGTCCTCGGCCGCGGCTCGGTGAGCGCCGAGGAGCTGATCCGGCTGCTGGACCGCGCCACCGGCCGGGTGCTGTTCTTCGACACCGGCCAGGACAACGAGGCGTGGTTCGCCGAGTCGCTGCGCGGCTGGGACCCGCCGCGCGTCGAGCGGTTCCTGCGCGAGAACACCGGCTTCGACGAGATCGTCGACCTCGGTCCCGACGAGGACGCCCGGCCTCCGTACGAGGACAATTACAGCAGGCACCTGTTCGCCTGCGTCCGCACGGCGTGACCACTGCGCACCGGGTGACCACTGCGCACCGGGTGACCACTGCGCACCGGGTGATCGCCGCACGCCGGGCGATCGCCGCGCTCGCGGCCGTCTCCGCGCTCCTGGCGGTGGCGGCGTGCGGCGGTTCCGCGTCGCCCGCGGAGGGGCCGCGGATCTCCCCGCCGCCCGCCGCGGGAGCCGCGGGCGAGCGGACCGGCGTCGTGTGGACCAGCGGCCTCAACACCGACGGGCAGCTCGGCCGCCCCGGCCCGTCGATCGATCCCCGGCTCGCCCCGGTGACGGGCACCGGCGGCGAGGGACGGCTGGGCCGCGTGCACGCCGTCGCCGGCGGCGGCCGTCACTCGCTGGCGATCGTCGGCGGCGGCGAGGTCGTCGCGTGGGGCGCGGGCGACCACGGCCAGCTCGGCGACGGCACCACCCGCGACAGGCGCGTCCCCGTGCCCGTCCGCGCACCCGACGGGGACCCCGGGCGGCTGGACGACGCCGTCGCGGTCAGCGCCAACAACGACTTCTCCATGGCACTGCGCCGCGACGGCACCGTCGTGACGTGGGGCGAGGGGTCGTCCGGGCAGCGCGGCACCGGAGAACGCACCGCCCCGCGCGTCCCCACGACCGTGAAGGCGCCGGACGGGCGCGGGCCGCTCACCGGCGTCACCGCGATCGCCGCCGACGGGCACACCGAGCTGGCACTGCGCCGCGACGGGCAGGTGTTCGCGTGGGGCGCCAACGACTACGGGATGGTCGGCGACGGCACCCGCACGGACCGGTCGCTGCCCGTGCCGGTGCGCGGCCTGAACGGCTCCGGGCACCTGAGCGGCGCCGTCCGCATCGCGGTCGCGGGGCAGCACGGGCTCGCGCTCTTGCGCGACGGAAGGGTCGCGTCATGGGGGCACAACGATCTCGGGCAGCTCGGCGACGGGTCCCGGCGGGACCGGCTCACGCCCGCCCTCGTGTCGGGTGTGCGCGGCAAGGGCGACCTCACCGGCGTCGCCGCGATCGCCGCGGCGGAGAAGCACAACTACGCGCTCCGCAAGGACGGCACCGTCGTCGCCTGGGGCAACAACACCGCCGGGCAGCTCGGCGACGGCACGCTGGAACTGCGTACCTCCCCCCGCGTCGTCGTCGGCCCGGACGCCGACGCCAAGAAGCTAAGCGGTGTGGCGAAGGTGTTCGCGGGTGAGGCGTACGGCGCCGTGATCCTGGACGACGGGACGACGCTGACGTGGGGCGCGGGCGGCAGCGGCCAGCTCGGCTCCGGGAAGAAGGGTCCCCGCAGCCGGCCCGGAACGGTGACGGCCGCCGGCGGTACCGCGCCGGGTGAGGCGCTGTCGGTCGGCGCCGGCGAACGCCACCTGATCCTGCTTGCGAGCCCCTGAGGGCCTAGGCGTCCTTGGGGGGCTCCGGCTTGGTCTCTTCGGGCCCGGGCGCGTCCGCGGACGGCTGAGCCCCAGGCGCGGGCGGCTGAGCCGCGGGCGCACCGGACGCGGGGCGTCCCGACGCGGGCGCTTCCGGCGCAGGGGCCCCTGGCGCGGGCGCACCAGGCGCGGGCGCACCAGGCGCGGGCGCACCCGGCGCGGGGAATCCGGACGCGGCCGCGCCGGGCGTCGCCGGGGCGGGCGTCATGGAACGGCGCCGCCACAGCAGGAACCCGGCTCCGGCGGCCGCCACGGCCACCAGGCCGCCGCCGCCCAGCACGAACGGCATGGCGGACCCGTCGTCCTTCGGCGCGGCCTCCTCAGAGCCCGCGGCGGGCGCGGTCGGCTGCGACTGGGCCAGGGTCCGCTCCTCCTGCTGCTGCACCTCCGCCGGCGGCTCAGGGGCGGGCTTGCCGTTGTTGCCGGGCTTCCCGGGCTTGGGCGGGGCGTACTTCGACTCCGGCAGCGTCTGGACGAACCTGAGCAGCGCCACGTCGGGCCTGCCCTGGTTCGCCTTGACGGCCTTGTTGTAGGCGGTCTTCACCTGCCGGTCGGGCAGCGTGTTCGAGGACACCCTCAACTGGTCGCCGGCCAGCACCGCGTAGGTGCCTTCGCGGCTCATCAGGCCCGGCAGGCTCTTGAGGATCCGCCCGGCGTCGTTCCCGGCGGGCACGACCGCGATGAAGACCGGGACGGACCGCCCCTGAGCCTGGCGGAGCAGCTCCTGCGCCCCGTCCGACTCGTAGTACTTGGCGTCCGAGTCGACGTAATAGCCGCTCTCGGTGATGCCCTCGGCGATCGCGTCGAGATCGACCTCCGCGAGCGCGGGGGCGGCGGTCAGCCCGAGCACCGGCACCAGCGCCAGCGTCAGCGCCCCGGACGCGACGATGCGACGTGAAGATGTGTTCACGAGAGCGGCTCCTTCTAACACTCTGCGACGACCATTGACAGTACCGGCGTGACGTGGGGAAAGGTGGCCAAAGCCGGGGAAACGGCAGCGATGGGTCAGATACCGCGGCCCCGGGTGTGCAGGGCGAGCAGGACGCGCTTGCCCGACACCGCGCCGGAGGCGACCGCCAGCGCGAACGGCACCCGCCGCTCGGCCGGGTTCGCCTTCAGCGCCCGCGCCGACCAGCGCAGCGCGTCCCGCCGCCGGCCGACGGTGGCGCACCCGAACGCGAGCTGGCCGTACACGCGTCCGGCGGCGCCGGAGACCTCGCCGATCTCCGGGTAGTGCTCCAGGAACCACTCCAGCGCCGCCACCTTCGTCTCCCACGCCTGCGCGTAGTACGACGTCAGCCCCCACAGGACGCGGACATACGGTTCGTCCACGTTGACGACGGGATGGCGGCGCGCGGCGCGCAGCGCGAGATCCCAGTCCTCGCCCTGGCTGCCCGGGATCGTCTCGTCCACCATGCCGATCTCGACGAGCGGTTCGCGGCGCGCCACGTAGGTGGACGAGTGGACGCTCATCATCCGGTCCCGGATGAGGGCGTCGTAGGTGACGCGGTCCGTCCCGGCGAGCCGGGGCAGCTCCCGCCCGTCGAAGTCGATGAGGATGCCCGAGCTGCACAGCACCGCCCCGGGTTCGCCCTCCAGCGCCTTCACCTGGGCGGCGACCTTGCCGGGCAGCCACTGGTCGTCGTCGTCGCAGAACGCCACGAGATCGGTGTCCAGGGCCAGGATGCCGGAGTTGCGCGCCCCCGCCAGGCCCGGCTCCCGGACGTTGGAGATCACCTCGACGCGGTCGCCGGCGAACGACTCGTCCGGCTCGGCGCGGTCGAACACGACGACGGCGCGCAGCTCGCCCTCGTAGTCCTGCGCGAGCACCGACTCCAGCGCGCGGCGCAGCAGCTCCGGCCGGTTGTGCGTCGGGAGGACGACTCCCACGGATGGTGGCATCGAGGGCCTGCCTGACTTTTCGGGGGGCCCGGCTTTTCGGGGGCCCGACTGTTCGGGGGAGGGACCGGGAGCCGGGACGGACGGGCCGCGGGGCCGGGCGGGCCCCGCGGCCGACGGTCAGCTCACGCCGGTGATCATGCCGGCGGCCACGGTGTTGTTGGTGCTCTCGTCGACGAGGATGAAGCCGCCGGTGAGCCGGTTGCGGCCGTAGTCGTCGGCGAACAGCGGCTGCGTCACGCGGAGCGAGATGCGGCCGATCTCGTTCAGGCCGAGCGACGTCGCCTCCTCGTCGCGGTGCAGGGTGTTGACGTCCAGCCGGTAGTGCAGGTCCTTCACCAGCGCCCTCGCGGTGCGGGTGGTGTGCTTGATCACCAGCTTGGAACGCGGGCTGAGGGTGCGGTCCGGCGTCATCCAGCAGACCATCGCGTCGATGTCCTGCGCGACCTCGGGACGGTTGTTCGGACGCGCGATCATGTCGCCGCGGGAGATGTCGATGTCGTCGGCGAGGCGCAGCGTCACCGACATCGGCGCGAACGCCTCCTCGACCGGTCCGCCCGGCCCGTCGATGTGGGTGATCGTCGTGGTCAGCCCGGACGGCAGGTGCACCACCTCGTCGCCGGGCTTGAGGACGCCGCCGGCGACCTGTCCGGCGTAGCCGCGGTAGTCGTGCAGGTCCGGGTCGGTGGACGCGTGCGGGCGGATCACGTACTGCACCGGGAACCGCACGTCGATCAGGTTCCGGTCGGACGCGATGTGGACGTGCTCCAGATGGTGCAGGAGCGACGACCCCTCGTACCACGGCATGTTCACGCTGCGCTGCACCACGTTGTCGCCGTGCAGCGCGGAGATCGGGACGAACGTCATGTCCGTCACCTCCAGCTTGGAGGCGAACGCGGTGAACTCGTCGACGATCCGCTCGTAGGTGCCCCGGTCGTAGTCGACCAGGTCCATCTTGTTGACCGCCACGACCAGGTGCGGGACCTGCAGCAGCGTGGTCAGGAACGCGTGCCGCCGGGACTGCTCCAGGATGCCCTTCCGGGCGTCCACCAGGATGATCGCCAGGTCGGCGGTGGAGGCGCCCGTCACCATGTTGCGGGTGTACTGGATGTGCCCCGGCGTGTCGGCGATGATGAACTTGCGGCGCGGCGTCGCGAAGTAGCGGTAGGCGACATCGATCGTGATGCCCTGCTCCCGCTCGGCGCGCAGCCCGTCGGTCAGCAGCGCCAGGTTCGTGTACTCCTCGCCACGGTCGACGCTGGTCTTCTCCACCGACTCCAGCTGATCCTCGAAGATCGACTTGGAGTCGAACAGCAGCCGGCCGATAAGCGTGGACTTGCCGTCGTCGACGCTGCCGGCGGTCGCGAACCGCAGGAGGTCCATCGTCTTGCCGGTGGGCTCCGTCTTGTCCGTGGGCTCGTTGCCGGCCATCAGAAGTAGCCCTCCTTCTTGCGGTCCTCCATGGCGGCCTCACTGGTGCGGTCGTCGGCGCGGGTCTGCCCGCGCTCGGTGATCCGCGTCGCCGCGATCTCCTCGACCACCTGGTCGAGGGACGTGGCGTTCGACTCCACCGCGCCCGTGCAGGACGCGTCGCCGACCGTCCGGTACCGGACCGTCGCCTCGAACTCCGGCTCGTCGTCGCCGCGGTTCGCGAACCCGGTCTGCGCGTCCAGCAGCAGCCCGTCCCGCTCGAACACCCGGCGGGTGTGCGCGTAGTAGATCGGCGGGAGCTCCAGCTCCTCGCGCCGCACATAGTCCCAGATGTCCAGCTCCGTCCAGTTCGACAGCGGGAATACCCGCACATGCTCGCCCTGCACGATCCTGGTGTTGAACAGGTTCCACAGCTCCGGGCGCTGGTTCTTCGGATCCCACTGGCCGAACTCGTCCCGGAACGACACCACCCGCTCCTTCGCCCGCGCCTTCTCCTCGTCGCGGCGCGCCCCGCCGAACGCGGCGTCGAACTGGTGCTCCTCGATCGCGTCCAGCAGCGTCGTCGTCTGCAGCCGGTTGCGGGACGCGCGGCGGCCCTTCTGCTCCGCCACCCGGCCGCTGTCGATCGAGGCCTGCACCGACGCGACCACCAGCCGGATGCCGGTCTCGGCGACCCGGCGGTCACGGAACTCGATCACCTCGGGGAAGTTGTGGCCGGTGTCGACGTGCATCACCGGGAACGGGATCGGCGCCGGCCAGAACGCCTTCTCGGCCAGCCGCAGCATCACGATGCTGTCCTTGCCGCCCGAGAACAGCAGCACGGGCTTCTCGAACTCGGCCGCCACCTCCCGGAAGATGTGGATCGACTCCGCCTCGAGGACGTCTAGCTGGGAAAGCAGATAATCGGAACGCTGCATGGTTATGGGGCTCTTTTCACGCTTTCTGGCAGATGCAACCGGTGGCACGCGACGGGCACGCCTCCACCGGACCGAACGCCGGCCCGCCTCGGTAAAGTCCCGCCCGGGACACCGGACGGGTCACGGCAGGGCGCCGCTCACTTCCCGGATGCCGGTCAGCAGCGTCGACGCCGACACGGGATGGCACACCAGGATATCCGGGAGGAGAGGGTCCCTCCGGTTGTACTCCAGGACGGACCCGTCGATCCTGGACGCGTGCGCCCGAGCGGCCAGCGCCACCGCCGCCGGGGCCGCCGAATCCCACTCGTACTGGCCGCCCGCGTGCACGTACGCGTCGACCTCGCCGAGCAGCACCGCGGAGATCTTCGCCCCCGCCGACCCGATCGGCACCAGCTCCACCTCAAGGCCCTCCGAGGGGGGACGCCCCCCCGCACCCCCCCGAACCGCCTTTTCCTCCGAGGGGGGACGACCCCC
>NZ_SMKK01000307.1 GCF_004348425.1 Actinomadura sp. 7K507 | reverse complement strand
CGCCTGGAGAACCCCGGCCCCCACCCCCGACAGCTAGTTCGTGTTCCCCGGCTGGGGCCGCTTCGTGCTTCAGCCGTTCCTGGACGGACGGTCGGCGGTCTGACCGGCGCGGGCCGGGCCGCCGCCGTTCGGGTTCTCGCCGTTCGGGCCGCCGCCGTCCGGGTCCTCGTCGAGTTTCGGCGGGCCCATGATGATCTCGTCCACCCCGACGTCATGGCCGTCCGCGCACCTGACCTGTGACGCCACCGCCTTGCCGCAGCCGGCGTGGGTCAGCCTGACCTGGCGTCCCTCGTCGCCGGGCAGGTACGTCTCTCCCCATTCCATGAGCCCGACGAGCGTGGGCGCGAGGTCCTGGCCCATCTTCGTCAGGTGGTACTCGTAACGCGTGCGCTGCCCCGGTTCCTGGTAGGGCTCCCGGCTGAGCAGGCCGGCCTTGACGAGGTGGCGCAGGCGGGCGGTCACGGCGGACTCGGTCATGGCGAGGTTGCGGACGAAGTCGCCGAACCGGTTGGTCCCGAAGTAGGCCTCGCTCAGCACCAGCACCGCCGACGGCGGGCCGAGCGCGGCGAGCGTCCTCGCGACCGGGCAGTTCTGCATGGACCAGGCGTCGCGGTCGGCGAAGTGCCCCTCAAGTGCGATTGTCACGTGCCCACTATAAACCTTCTGACTTCGCTTGACCAAAGTCAGCCTGCTCGCTAGCCTCCCTGACTATGGGAGAACAAAGTCAGGTGCGTCCACGGGCGGTGCTCGCGGTGCTCTCCGTGGCCTCCTTCATGGCGGGCCTCGACCTGTTCATCGTCAACGTCGCGTTCGACGAGATCGGCCGTGACTTCGCCGGCCACCCCATGGCCGACCTGTCCTGGGTCCTCAACGCCTACGCGATCGTCTTCGCCGCCCTGCTCGTCCCGCTCGGCCGCCTCGCCGACCGCTACGGCCGCAAGCCCGTCCTCATCGCGGGCCTCGTCGTCTTCACCGTCGCCTCCCAGGCCTGCGCCATGGCGCCGGACCTGTGGTCGCTCGTCGGCTTCCGCGTCCTGCAGGCCGCCGGCGCCGCCGCGCTCATCCCCACGAGCCTCGGCCTGCTGCTGTCGGTCTACCCGGCGGCCCGCCGCGGCGGCGCGGTGCGGATCTGGTCCGCCTCCGCCGCGCTCGCCGCCGCGGCCGGTCCCGCGGTCGGCGGCGTCCTGGTGGACAGCTCCTGGCGGCTGGTGTTCGAGATCAACATCCCGATCGGGATCGCCGTGACGCTGCTCGCGCTCCGGTACGTCCCCGACTCCCGCGAAGGCGCCACGGCCCGCATCCCCGACCTGCCGGGAACCGTGGTCCTCACCATCGCCATCGCCGCGCTCGCCCTCGGCCTCGTGAAGATCAACGACTGGCCGGGCGACCAGACCACCGTCGTCATCGGCGGGGCGCTGCTCGCGCTCGCCTGGTTCTGGGTGCGCTCCCTGCGCCACCCCAGGCCGGTCATCGAGCCGTCCCTGCTCGCCGTACGCACCTTCTCCTGGTCGAACGCGACCGTCCTGCTGTTCAGCGTCGCGTTCGCCGCCAACCTCCTGCTCGGCGTCCTGTGGATGCAGCAGGTCTGGGGCTACTCCGCCATCAGGACCGGGCTCGCCGTCGCGCCCGGCCCGCTGATGGTCCCGATCATGGCGATCGTGGCCGGCAAGATGGCCACCGCGCGCGTCCCCGTCGGTCTGATCACCGCCGTCGGCTGCATGCTCTGCGCGTTCGGCGTCGTCATGATCGCGATGAGCCTCGGTCCGGCACCGGCCTACACGACCGAGCTGCTGCCGGGCTGGCTCATCGGCGGCACGGGCGTTGGCCTCGCCCTGCCCACCATCCTCTCGGCCGCCGCCGTCGACCTGCCGTCCCACCGCTACGCCACCGGCAGCGCGGTGGTCAACATGAGCCGGCAGATCGGCACCGTCCTCGGCGTCAGCCTCGCCGTCGCCGTCCTCGGCGCCCCGGCCGGCTACACCGAGGCGCACAACGCCTATGTGAACGCCTGGCTGATGGTCGGCGGGTTCATGGTGATCGCTGCGATCGCCGCCCTTGGCATGAACCCGCGCCGCCCGCAGCCTTCCCCCACCGTCCCCGACACAGAAACGGAAGTGGTCGCCGGCACCTCAATCTCATAGCCAGAGAGCCCGGGCAGCGGACGAAGCCTTGACCCGGACCGAAAGGCCCGGTTCGTTCGCTGTATTCATGGTGGAATCTCCGGGCTCGGGCGCTGGGCGCCCGAGCCCGGAGATTCCACGTGCGATCGCTGCATCGCTCCGGCTCGCCTTGCGGCTCGCTGCGCGATCAGGTTTCTCGCAAGCTCGAAACCTGCCTTCGGACGCGATCGCGACTGTTGGCCTTGTTGCGTGGTTGCTGTGGTGGCTGAGGTCGGCGCGTCCGTGGGTTCGGCAGGGTGTGGACCGAACGGTCACGGGATTTGCAGGTGAGCGGTTCAGGTCCGCTTGTAGGTGAGGAGGTCGCCGGGTTGGCAGTCGAGTTCGCGGCAGAGGGCGCTGAGGGTGGTGTAGCGGATCGCCTTGGCGCGGCCGTTCTTCAGGATGGACAGGTTGACCGGCGTCACGCCGACGCGCTCGGCCAGTTCGGTGAGGGTGATGCCGCGGTCGGCCAGGATCTGGTCCAGGTGCACCTCGATCTGGTGGGGCTCGTCCGGTGGCATCAGACGAGTCCCTCGGTGTCGGCGCGGAGACGGGCGCCGTGGCCGAACGCGCCCGCCAGGGCGGCGGCGAGGAACGCGAGGAGCAGGAGGAGCCCGGACAGCGTGTAGCCGGTCTCCACCGCGGGCTCCAGGGGCGTTCCGCCGACCAGGGCGATCGTCGTGAGGGTGTCCAGCGCCGGGACGACGAGTGCCGCCAGCAGGAGGGTGAAGGAGATCCCGGAGAGGCGGCGGGTGTTCTGCGGGACGAAGACGTCACCGTCCTGGAACGTCGTGGCCATCCGCATGAGGAGCGTCAGGACCACGATGATCAGTATGGCCTGGACGATCCCGGGGCCGGAGAGCAGGACGCGGTCCCACAGGCCGGGGTCGCCGACCGTGAGTTCGGCGTGGTGGGTGCCCCGCAGCGACATCCCTCCGGACGACAGGTCGGGCACCTGTGCCCGGGTGTCGATGTCGACTTCGCGGGCGTCCGCCGGCGGGATCAGGCCGATCACCCCGAGGAGTGGGAAGAGGGCGGTGACGCCGAACCCCAGCAGGGCGAGGCCGATGGTCAGTTCCAGGCCGTGGCGGTCGAGTCGTCTCAACCAGGATGTGGCTCGCATGGCTCCTCCGGGGGGCGTATCGTTTCTCGATAATATCGATATTCGATATGGCGTCGTCAAGGGGGGGCTGCGGGGGTCTGTGGCGGTAGATCTTGTTCGTGCGGGTTAGTTAGGGAGGAGTGCCGTAGCCGGGCGCCCGGGAGGGCTGGAGGAGCGATGAGCCTGCCGTTGCATGAGAGCCGCGTTCTCGCGCTGATCGAGATGGGGCTGTGCCGTGAGGATCGCGAGCTGGCGGAGCGGTTCGAGATGTTCAACAGCCTGACGGCGCCGAAGGCGCCGCCGTCCCGGGAGCGGCTGGAACCGGGCCTGCGGCTGTGCTGGGTGCTGACGGCGGCCATCCTCGTGGCGATTCTCGTCCTGGGGGTGGTCGCCGCCGCGGTGTCCGGTTAGCGCCGTCATCTGGAGGGACGTGCTGACCTTTCCGTCATGGGGGACTTATTGTTGCCCCGTGACGGTGAGGGGCGTGGGTGGGGTGTCGCGGGTTCTGGCGGCGGTTCTTCTGGTGGGCGGGCTGCTGGGCGCCTGCGGGCAGACCGGATCGGGGTCGCTGCTCGACAAGTCGACTCTTGTGGTCGGTGTGCGGCCGGACCTGCCGAGGATCGGGCTCAAGCTTCGGGACGGGCGGTTCCAGGGATTCGACATCGACGTCGCGCGCTACGTGGCGGACCGGCTCGGGAAGGACGTCCGGTTCGTCGAGGCGCTGGCGGCCGACCGGATACCGCTGCTGACCTCGGGACGCGCCGACATGGTGCTCGCGACGCTGTCGGTCACGCCGGAGCGCAAGACGAAGATCGGGTTCGCGGGACCGTACTACATGTCCTACCAGGACGTGCTGGTGCGGGAGGACGAGCGCGGGATCGACGGCATACGGGACCTGAAGGGGCGCAGGTTCTGCTCCGTGGAGGGGGCCAACCCCGCGGAACGGCTGCGGGCGATCCACGGGATGACCGCCAGGCTCGTCCCCGCCAAGGACTACGACGAGTGCATGGCCAAGATCAAGTCGGGTGCGGTGGACGCGATCAGCACCAACGACGTGATCCTGGCGGGGCTCGTCAAGCGGGAGGGCAGCGGGTTCCGGCTGGTGAACGCCCGGATCGGCGAGCAGAACACCGGGATCGGGCTGCGGAAGGGCGACGTCGGCGGGTGCGAGGCGCTGAACCGGGCCATCACGCAGATGTACCAGGACGGGACGGCCCCGAAGCTGCTGGACAAGTGGTTCGGCGGTACCGGCCTCGACCTGTCGATCATCGAGGTCCCCCAGTTCGAGGGCTGCGTCTAATCGGTGGCGTGTTCCAGGATGCGGTGGAGCTCTCTGGCGCGGTCGTCGTCGATCGCGCCCTCCCGCGCGCGTGTGGCGATCTTGTGGTGCAGGTGGGCGACGTCCGCGTCGCGGTGTTCGGGCGGGGCGCCGGGGTGGTCGAGGATCCGCTCGATCACGTTGGTGAGGTCGATGCCCACGTCGTCGCGGACGTCGCCCTGCTCGACGCCCTCGTCCACGGCGAAGTGGAGCCTGAGCAGTGCTTCGTATATGGGCGGTTCGGATATGGGCGGTTCGGATGATTTGGATGATCCGGGCGTCGGGGGCGGGGTGTCCTCCGGCGGGGACGATGCCGGCGGCGTGGTCGGCGGCGAGGCCGCCTGGAGGGGGAGCAGGCGGCTGGGCGGACGGTCGTCGCCCAGCGAGTCGCCGATCCCGATGACCATGGTGGCCGCGGCGACGACCGTGGCGACGACTCCGGCGAGCGCCAGCCACGGCAGGTTGGGGCCGCGCGCCGGGCGGAGCTCCTCGCTCCGCCACTCCCCGGTGTCCCGTTCGCTCGTCATGTCTGGATCGTCGCCAGCACGCGGGTGAGTTCGTCGGCGAGGTCCGGGGACAGGCCGCGTTCGTCGCGGCGGGTGGCGATCTTGTCCTGTAGCAGGTCGATCCGCTGCTCCACGTCGACCTCCCGGTCGGCGGTGAGATCGTTCTCCAGGTTCGTGATCACGTTGGTGAGGTCGATGGCGACGTCGGAGCGGATCTCGCCCGAGCGGTAGCCGCGGTTCACGATCGGGCGCAGCCGTCCGAGCGCCCCGGCCACGCCTGTTTCCGCCGCGCGTGCGCCGCGCTCGGGCGGCGCAGGCGTCGCGTCCGCTCTCGCGGGGGGCGGCGGGACGGTGACGGGCGTGCGCGGCGCGGAGACGAGCATCGCGGCCGCCGCCGTGACGGGGATCGCGACCACGAGGGCGAACGCCGCCAAGCGGGCGCTCCGGCGGCGCGGACGCGCGGGCAAGCGCAAGGCGCGGGTGCGGTGGTCGTGGGACGGCGCCTGGGGCCGCACCGCCGTGAAGACGGCGTTCGGCGGTCCGTCGTCGCGGGTGAGGAGCGCGGCGATCTCCGTCGCGGACGGCCCGTGACCGGCGGTCGCGGCGGCGCAGCGGGCGGCCAGCGCAGCCAGGTCGGCCGGTGCGCCTGCGGGGAGGCAGGCGGAGATGACGGCGCCGAGCGCGCGCAGGTCGGCCGCGGCTTCGGCGGGCACGGCCGCGGTCTCGGGGCCGGACCGCTCGCGGGCCCCGCGGAGGATCCCGCCGATGCCGGTGTCGATGACCTTGACGTCGCCGTAGAGGAGGATGACCTTGCCCGGGTTCAGGTCGCCGTGCGCCACACCGGCCGCGTGCGCGGCCTCCAGCGCCCCGGCGATCTGGGCGCAGATCCCGGTGGCCTCGGACGCGGTGAGCGGCCCGGCGCGCAGGCGTTCGGCGAGGGTCACGCCGTCGAGGAACTCGGTGACGACGTAGCAGACGAGCCGTCCGGACGCGTCACGGGTCCGGTCGCTGTCGTAGACGGTCTCCAGCGCCGCGTGGGAGAGGCCGGCGGCGCGGTTGACGCCCTGCTGGAACGCGCGTCGCCGGCCGGTGTGCGCGGGCGGCAGCAGCTTCACCGCGACGGGACGGCCGAGGAGTTCGTCCCAGGCGCGCCAGACCTCCAGTGAACATTTTTCGTCCTCGGCGTCCTGCGCCGAGTGACGGTCCTGGCGGCGGGCCGGACGAAAATTGTTCGGTGTCCCGCCGTCGTCGAGGCGGTCCACGAGCCGGTAACGCTCCGTCAGCCGCAAGCCCGATTCCACTCGAATCAACCCTTGTCGCACACATGGCCAGGTGTGGTCCCCGGCGTAGCAGGTGGTACGCGCCGGGTGGGGGCCGGGTTCGACGTGGGCGCACAAGGACGCTGCCGCGAAATCCTGCGCCCCGGAGGCGGCCGGTCTAGCGTTGGGCTCGAATTCGCATACCGCCCGTCCTGGAAAGGGATTTCCGTGACCAGTAGTGACAGTTTCGCCACGCCCGGCGAGCCGCCGAGCGAGATCGACACGTCCGTTCCGCATTCCGCGCGGATCTGGAACTACTGGCTGGGGGGCAAGGACAACTATCCGATCGACCAGCTGATCGGCAACCAGGTTCGTGACACCTATCCCGACATCGTTTTCGCGGCGCAGGCGTCCCGGCACTATCTGGCCCGCGCCGTGCGCTATCTGGCCGGTGAGGCGGGCATCCGCCAGTTCCTCGACGTCGGCACCGGGCTTCCGACCGCCGACAACACCCACGAGATCGCCCAGCGGCAGGCCCCGGAGTGCCGGATCGCGTACGTGGACAACGACCCCCTGGTGCTGGTCCACGCCAACGCGCTGCTCACCAGCACCCCGGAGGGCGCCTGCGCGTACATCGAAGCCGACCTGAAGGACCCGGACACGATCCTCAGCGCGGCGGCGGGCACGCTCGACCTCTCCCGGCCGGTCGCGCTGATCCTGAACGGGATCATGGGTCATGTCGCCGACACCGCCGAGGCGCACGGCATCGTCCGGCGCCTCCTGGACGGGCTCCCGTCCGGCAGCTACCTCAGCCTGAGCGACGGCACCGACACGAGCGAGGCCTCGGTCCAGGCGCACGACGAGTACAACGAGAGCGGCGCGGTCCCCTACAACCTGCGCAGCCCCGAGGAGATCGCCGGCTTCTTCGACGGCCTGGAGCTGGTCGAGCCCGGCGTGGTGCCGTTCACCGGATGGCGTCCCGACCCGGACCCGTTCGGCTCGCAGCAGGAGATCGACGGATACGCCGGTGTGGGACGCAAGCCATAGGACGCGGGCGGCGCAGCCCGAAGTGCCCGGCCTTTCGGGCTGCGCCGAGCCTTCAGCGGGGGGTGAGGGTCACGGGGAACTCCGTCACGCCTCTCACGAAAGCGTTGCGGAGGAAGCGGGGGCCTTCGGAGTCGGCCCATTCGGCGCTTTCCACGCGGGCCACGAATTCCTCGAAGAAGATCTGGAGTTCCAGGCGGGCGAGTGAGGCGCCCAAACAGAAATGGGGGCCGAGGCCGAAGGCGATGTGGTCGCCGGGACGCCGGGTGACGTCGAAGGCGGCCGGGTCGTCGAAGACGTTCTCGTCGCGGTTGGCGGAGCCGTACATCAGGAGGACCTGGCCGCCGGCGGGGATGGGGACGCCGCCGATCTCGGTGTCGGTGGCGGCGACGCGGCACATGTTGAGGATGGGGGTCGTCCAGCGGACGAACTCCTCGACGGCGTCCGGGATGAGGGACGGGTCCTCGCGCAGCCTCCGCCACTGCGCCGGGTGCCGGATGAGGGCGTTCAGGGTGGTCGCGATGACCGTCCGGGTCGTCTCCGCGCCGCCGACCAGCAGCAGGAGGGCCTCGTGGGCGAGGTGGTCGTCGTCGTAGGCGGGCTGGCCGGGCCCGGCGTTCGACCAGATGGACAGCAGGTCGTCGGTGGGGCGGGCGCGGCGCTCCTTGGCCATCTCGAGCACGGCGAGGGCGTACTCGCCGGCCGCGACCGTGGCCTCGTCGGTGATGTAGCGCTGTCCGCCGCCCGCGTAGACGGCCGTCTCCGACCAGTGGACGAGCCGCGGCCACGACTCCTCGGGGAAGCCGAGCAGCCAGCCGATGACGCGGGCGGGCAGCGGCGCGGCCAGCGCCGGGACGGCGTCGACGGTGCCCGCCTCCAGCGCCGTGGTGATGCAGTCGACGGCGGTCGCGCGGATCCGCTCGGCGTAGCGGGACACGCCGCGCGGGGTGAAGCGCTGGTAGACCATGCGGCGGCGGTGCGCGTGCTCGGGATCGTCCTGCCCGATCATGGACGGGTCGGCCGGTAGCTGCGGCCGGTAGCCGCCGGAGTTCGTCCACACCTTGGGGTTGCGTTCGACGGCGAACACGTCGGCGTGCCGGGAGACGCCCCACAGGCCGTTCCCCTCGTCGCGGTAGGCGGGGGTTTCGGCGCGCAGCCGGGCGTAGACGGTCCAGGGGTCGGTGGCGTACATCTCGCCGTCGAGAAGGTCGATGTCCATGGGGGCGCTCCTCGGGGGGACTCCGCGTGGCATGTCCGCACGTCCGTGCCCAAGAGTCCGCACGTTCGCGCCGACGAGCCTTGAATCTAGACGATAGTCTCATCCAAGCGAACGGTAGGTCCATCGTGAATCGGGGTGGCATGTCCGGCAAGGGCCTGAAAGGCCCCGATGTAGGCGTCTCGGGCGAACGTGCGGAAGAATGGGGACGGCCACGGCCGGACGCGCCCACGCGGAGAGGCAGGACGTTTTGAGCGGTGACATGCGGTTCACCGTCACGCGGACGCTGAGCAAGGATCAGCAGGCGCGGCGGGAACGCCTGATCGACTCGGCGCGGGACCTCGCGCTGGAGGGCGGCTACGCGGCCGTCACCATGCACGACGTCGCGGACCGCGCCGGTGTCGCCCGCGCGACCGTCTATCGCTACTTCGCCACCAAGGACCACCTCCTCACCGAGGTCGCGGCGTCCTGGGCGCACGGGGTCATCGACGACGTCGACGCGCTCGCGGTCGGCGACACCCCGCTCGAGCGGCTCACCGCCATGCTGGAGCGCATCGTGTACGTCGCGGCGGCGGAGCCGACGCTGACCTCGGCCATCATCCAGGCCGTGACCTCGGACGACTCCAGCGTCGACGATCCCCGTACGGTGCTGTTCCTGTTCCTGCGGGACCGGCTCTCGACGGCGATCGGCGACCCGGTGCCCGAGCGGGACGACGTCGAGATCGTCCTCGGGAACGTCCTGCTCGCCGCGCTGATCAGCCTGGCGTCGCTGCGCCAGCCGGCCGAGGAGGTCGCCGCGATGGTCCGCACCGCCGGCCGCCTGGTCCTGGCCGGCGCGCTGTCGGCGGCCACCACCCCCTGACCCCCTGCCCGCTCCACTCCCACCGCCCGCCCTGTACCGCTCCACTC
>NZ_SMKK01000306.1 GCF_004348425.1 Actinomadura sp. 7K507 | reverse complement strand
GGCCGGCGGCGCGCCGCCGGCCACGGCCCGGTTTCAGCGGCCCGGTTTCAGCGGCCGCGGCGCCGGTGGGCCCGCACCGTCAGCGGGACGAACACCGCCAGCAGGAGCAGGGACCAGCCGAGTGTGGCGGCGACGGGGTGGGCCAGCGGCCACGCCGCGCCGTCCGCCGGTGCGCCGGGGTTGCCGAACAGGCCGCGGCAGGCGGCGACCAGGGCGCTGACGGGGTTCCAGTCGGCGATCACCCGCAGCGGGGCGGGCATGCCGCCGGTGGGCACGAACGCGTTGGACAGCATGGTGACGGGGAACACCAGCGGCATGAGGCTGTCGGCGCTGTCCTCGTTCCGGACGACGAGGCCGAGGTAGCAGCCGGCCCAGCTCAGCGCGTACCGCATGAGGGCCAGCAGCAGGAACGCCCCGACGGCGGGCCACGGGCCGTTGTGGGCGCGCCAGCCGACGGCCAGCCCGGCGCAGGCCATGACGGCCAGGCCGAGGGCGCCGCTGAGGGCGTCGGCGCCGGTGTGCCCGAACGGGACGGCGGAGCGGGCCATCGGCATGGAGCGGAACCGGTCCATGACGCCGCGGGAGGCGTCGGTGGCCACGCGCATGGTCACGGCCACGGTGGAGGTGACGGTGACCATGGCGAACAGGCCGGGCATCAGGTACTCGCGGTAGTTCCCGCCGCCGGGGACGGCGATGGCGCTGCCGAACACGTAGCCGAAGAGCACGACCATGACGGCCGGGGCGATCAGCATGGCGATGAGCTCGCCGGGTTCGCGGCGCAGCCGCGACAGCTCGCGCCCGGCGAGGGTGAGGCCGTCGGTGAGCGTCCAGCGCAGCCGCCCGGCGCGCGAGGCCGCGGCGGCCGGGACGGGGGCGGTCATCGGGCGGCCTCGTCGCCGGGCTCGCCGGGCGCCGCGGCGGCGCCGGTGAGGCGCAGGAACACCTCGTCCAGGGTGGGGCGGCGCAGCGCGACGTCGCCGGCGGCGACCCCGGCGCGGTCGAGTTCGCGGACGACGTCGGCGAGCCGGACGGTCCCGGCGGCCAGCGGCACCGACAGCCGGGCGCCGTCCAGGGCCGGGTGGGCGCCGGCGAGGGCGTGCAGGACCCCGGCGGCGGTCCCGGCGGCGGCGGGGTCGTCCAGCACGACGTCGAGGCGGTCGCCGATTGAGGCCTTGAGCCGGTCGGGGGGGCCGGTGGCGATGACGCGGCCGTGGTCGATGACGGCGATGTCGTCGGCGAGGCGGTCGGCCTCGTCGAGGTACTGGGTGGTGAGCAGGACGGTGGCGCCGCCGGCGGCCAGGTCGCGGACTGCGTCCCAGATCTCGCCGCGGCTGCGGGGGTCCAGGCCGGTGGTGGGCTCGTCCAGGAACAGCACCCGGGGCGCCAGGATGAGGCTGGTGATCAGGTCGAGGCGGCGGCGCATCCCGCCGGAGTAGCCCTTGACCTGCCGGTCGGCGGCCTCGGCGAGCCCGAACCGCTCCAGCAGCTCGTCCGCGCGGCGGTGCGCGTCGCGGCGGGACAGGTGGTACAGGCGGCCGAACATGCGCAGGTTGCCGCGGCCGGTGAGCCTGTCGTCGACGGCGGCGTGCTGCCCGGCCAGCCCGATCAGGGCCCGCACCCGGCCGGGGTCGCGGGCGACGTCGTACCCGGCGATGCGGGCGTGCCCGGAGTCGGCGTCGGCGAGGGTCGCCAGGATCCGCACGGCGGTGGTCTTGCCGGCGCCGTTGGGGCCCAGGATCCCGCAGACGGTCCCGGCGGCCACGGCGAGGTCGAGGCCGTCCAGGGCCTGGGTGGCGCCGTAGCGCTTGCGCAGCGCCTCGGCGGCCACGATCGGTTCGTCCGTCACGACGCCCCCTCTGAGTACGGTGTACGCGGTCAGGTGCGCCAGCGTAAACAACCGGGTACGCCGTACGCAACTAGGATGTCCGGAAAGAGGACGAGGAGGTCCGGTGACCCGCGGCGAGCACGCCAGCATCTGGTCGATCCCGGAGCGGCAGGGCCGCGGCCCCCGCCCCGCCTACAGCCGCGCGCAGATCACCGGGGCGGCGGTCCGCATCGCCGACGCCGACGGCCTGGAGGCCGCCTCGATGCGCCGCATCGCCGCCGAGCTGGAAACCGGCGCGATGTCGCTGTACCGCTACGTCCCCTCCCGCGACCACCTGATCGAGCTGATGCTCGACCACGTCCTGGCCGAGATGGACGTCCCCGCCCGCCCGTCCGGCGACTGGCGCGCCGACCTGTCGCTGATCGCCGGGAACACCCGCGCGATGTGGCTGCGGCACACCTGGCTGGCCGGCCTGCACCGCCCCCGCCCCACGCTCGGCCCCAACCAGCTGCGGCTGATGGAGTTCGCGATCGGCGCGCTGGACGTCGGGATCCCCATCGACGACGCCCTCACCATGCTGGACATGCTGAACGGCTACGTCGAGCACGTCGTGCGCGGCGAGATCGAGTGGGCGCGGGAGAACCTCCAGAGCGGCATGACGCCCGAGATGTGGATGACGCGCAGCGGCCCCTACGTCCGGGAACTGCTGGACACCGGCGCCCACCCCATGTTCGAGCGTGTGGTCAGGGACGCGCGCCTGCCCCACATGACCGGCGAGGAACGTTTCCGCTACGGCCTGGACCGCGTCCTGGACAGCATCGCCGCCGCCCTCCCGTGACCGCCGCGCCGTGGCCGAGGGACCGGCGGCCGTGATCATCTTGCCGGAGGGGCCCGGCGGGGCGCGGGCGGATCGGCGAGCCGGTGACTCCAGCGCCGCACGGGTACCGGTCTCGACGGCTGCCGGCCCGTCTCGCGCCGCCCCGCCTATCCTTCCCGGGACCGGCACCTCCACGAGCTCGGCAGGCCCGGCGATCCGGGGGTGGACGCAATGGGCGAGGCGATGATCGAGTTGCCGCCGGCGGTCCGGCGCAAAGCCGCCCGCCTGGGTGAGCGGGGGGCGCGGTGGCTGGACGAGCTGCCGGGCGTCGTCGCCGGGCTGCGGCGCGCATGGGCGATCACCGATGTCGGCCCGGCGCTGCCGGGCGGCACCGCGGCGTATGTCGCGCGGGTCCGCGTCGGCGGCCCGGACGGCGGCCGGGACGCCGTGGTGAAGATCGCGCTGCCCGCCCACGGCGGCGCCGCCCAGATCAGGACGATCGCCGCCGCGCACGGCCGCGGGTACGTGCGCCTGCTCGCCCACGACGCCGCCCGGCGCGCCATGCTGCAGGAGGCCCTCGGCCCGCCGATGGACGAACTGGGCCTCCCGCCCGAGCAGATGATCGCCGCGCTGTGCCGGACGCTCGGGCAGGCGTGGGGTGTGCCGCCGGATCCGGCGGCGGGGCCGGCGCCGGACAAGGCCGGTGAGCTCGGCCGGCTGGTGCAGCGGCTCTGGGACCGGCTCGGCCGGCCGTGCCCGGAGCGCGTGGTCCGCCAGGCCCTGCGGTTCGCCGGGCGGCGGGCGGCCGCGTCCGGGCCGGGCCGGTGCGTCGTGGTGCACGGGGACCCGCATCCCGGCAACGCGCTGTCGGTGCCTTCGCCCAGGGCCGGGGCGGAGTCGGGGTTCGTGTTCGTCGACCCCGACGGGTTCGCCGCCGACCCCGCCTACGATCTCGGCGTCGTCCTGCGGGGATGGTGCGCCGAGCTGCTGGCCGCGCGCGACCCGGCGGCGCTGGCCCGCCGGTACTGCGCCCTGCTGGCCTCCGGGAGCGGGCTGGAGGAGACCGCGATCTGGGAGTGGGGGTATCTCGAACGCGTCTCCAGCGGCCTGTACTGCCTGGACCTGGGTCTGGACGACCTGGCGCGCCCGTTCCTGGCGACCGCCGAGATGCTCGCGGGGAGCTGACGGACCAGGCCCCGGGAAGGCGTCTGCGGCGCAGGCGTCGATGCCCCTCAGCCGGGTGTGGATCCGGTCGGCGGCGGAGCCCGGCGGGTCAGGTGGGGGGCCAGTCGGTGAGGGCGGCGTGGAGGACGTCCAGGATCCGGTACCAGGACGCGTCGGTGCCGCGGGCGTCGCTGGAGTGCCGGAAGGCCTGCGCCGCCTCCAGGCTCACGAACCCGTGGAAGGTGCTGCCCAGCAGCCGGATCGCGTCGATGTGGTCGGGCTCGGGGACGCGGTAGCCGCGCAGGATCGCCCGGGTCATCTCCACGTGCCGGACGGCCGCGCTGGCCGCCGCGGTCTCGGGGTCGAGGCTGAACCGGCTGGCGGCGTACCGCCCCGGGTGCCTCCTGGCGTAGTCGCGGTAGGCGTCGGCGAAGGCCACCAGGGCGTCCTTGCCCGACCGTCCGGCCAGGGCCGCGGCGGCGGCGTCGGCGAGTTCGGCGAGCGCGAACAGGGCCACCCTGACCCGCAGGTCCCGCATGCTGCGGACGTGGGAGTACAGGCTGGCCTCCCGGACGCCGAAGCCGCGGGCCAGCGCCGTGACCGTGACGTTGTCGAAGCCGATCTCGTCGGCCAGTTCCGCCGCCGCCCGGGTCAGGCGCTCGGCGTTCACCCCCGCGCGTGCCATGGACCCATCCAAGCAGAACCTAAGTCATTTAGGAATTTGCCTAACAGACTCAGGTTGACTAGCCTCGCGGCCATGAGGGCGATCACCGAGAGCGACATCCGCGCGTCCTTCGTCAACTGCTCCAAGGGCGAGGCCAAGCGGCTCGGGCTCCCCAGGGACCTGGACGCCCGGCCATGGGACGACCTGGACTTCCTCGGCTGGCGGGACCCGGGAGCGCCCGAGCGCGCCCACCTGATCACCGAGCGCGGCGGCCGGCTGGTCGGCGTCGCGCTCCGGGTGACCTCGGGCGGCGGACGCGGTTTCACCTCGCGCAGCATGTGCTCGCTGTGCCTGACCACCCGCACCGGCGGCGGCGTCGCGCTGATGACCGCGCGCCGCGCCGGCGCCGCCGGCCGCCAGGGCGACACCGTCGGCCGCTACCTGTGCGCCGACCTGGACTGCTCGCTGTACGTGCGGGGCCGCAAGGAGTCCGTGGCCGGCCGGGACCTGGAGGAGTCCCTCACCCCGCAGGACAAGGTCGCCCGCCTGCACGCCAACCTGGACGCCTTCCTGGCCAAGATCACCCAGTGACCGGGACGCCGCGCCCCCCGGAACGATCATGGCGGGCGGGGCGTTGGACAGACCGGATCACCGACGAAGGGGGGGCCGATGGGGGTTCCGGGTGTGCGGCTGGTGCGCGACGTGGGCCTGGCCGCCGTGGACTACGCGTACGCGGCGGTCGCGGACACGCCGGTGCGGGCGGTGTGGGTGGCGGGCGCGTGCCCGCTGGACGAGGCGGGCGCGACGGTCGCGGTCGGCGACTACGCCGGGCAGGCGCGTCAGGTGATGCGGAACCTGCGGACGGCGCTGGAGGGCGCGGGGGCGTCGCCGGCGGACGTGGCGAAGACGACCGTGTACGTGGCGTCGTCGCGGCAGGCCGACCTGGTGGAGGCGTGGGAGGTGTACCGGGACGCCATGGCGCCGCACGACCCGCCGAGCACGCTGCTGGGCGTGGCGGTGCTGGGGTACGCCGACCAGCTCGTCGAGGTCGAGGCGGTGGCCGTCCTGCCCCGCTAGCCCCTTCCGCCGGGCACGCCGCGCGTTCGATGCGGTCGGGCGCCTCCCCGGCAGGAGTCGAACCTGCGGCTTCCGGCTTCGGAGGCCGGCGCTCTGTCCGCTGAGCTACGGGGAGCCGGGGCCCCGCCCCCAGGGTGACGCGGGGGCGGAACCGGAGACGCCGGTGGGATTCGAACCCACGTGAGACGGTTCTGCAGACCGCCGCCTGACCGCTCGGCTACGACGTCACGGGCCCGCCGTGCGGGCCGTGCGACCCCGATGGGATTCGAACCCACGGCATCCGGCGTGACGGGCCGGTGCTCTGGCCGCTGAGCTACGAGGTCGTGAACGAGAAAAGGGCCGCGTCCCGGGTGGGAGGCGGCCGCCGCGCGTGATCGTTCACGCGGGTGTCCAGGGGGCCGCCCGCCCGGAGGTCCGGGTCCGGGTCCGATCGCCGCGGCGACAGGTCATGACCACTCCCTCCGGGGGCTGCCAGGCCGGGCGTTCCGGCGTCCGCACGAGTCAGACTGCCGCGCCGCGCGGACGGTCGCAACGGATTTTCCGGCGCGGCGGGACCGCCGCCTACACCTTCCCGTCCTCCGGCTTCTCGTTCCCGCCGGGGCGGTGCCCGGGGGCGGGCAGGACACCGTCGAGGTACCCGGCGATGGCGGCGCGCAGTTCGTCCGGGCCGGGTTCGGGTCCGGCGCCGGCGATGGCGTCGAACATCAGGCCCTCGGCGAACGCGACGAGCCGCACGCCGTGCGTGTCCGGGTCGGGGGATCCGGCCGCGGCCATCAGCGCACGGGCGATGCGGCGGAACCCGCGTCCGGCCTCGTCGTAGATGACGCGCAGCTCCGGACGGCGGGTCGCCTCCAGGGCGAGCTCGTAGCGGGCGACGGTGGCGCGGCGCCGGTCGCCGGTCAGCTGGGCGCGCAGGAGGCGGGCCAGGCCGGCGGCGGCGTCCTCCCGGGACACGCCGCGGGACGCCGGCGCGCCGGCCGCGCCGGCGAAGTGGTCGCGTTCCAGCTCGGTGAGGCGGGTCAGTGTCAGCTCCAGCAGCGCCGCGCGGGTGCGGGCCAGGTTGGACGCCGACCCGGGCGGCAGGCCGGCGGCGGCGTCGACGGCGCGGTGGGTCAGGCCGCGCATACCGCGTTCGGCGAGCAGGGCGATGGCGGTGTCGGCGACCAGCCGGGCGCGCGGTGAGATCACCCCCCCGACCCTACCCTCGTGGACTACGGGCGTAGTATCGACTACGCCCGTAGTCCACGAGGGGAGTCCAGACGATGCCGCACGCGATCGTCATCGGCGCGGGGATCGGCGGGCTGACCGCCGCGGCCGCCCTGCACGGCCACGGCTGGGACGTGCACCTGCACGAACGCGCCACATCCCTGGAACCGGCCGGGTCAGGCCTGGCGATCGGCCCCAACGCCCTGCGCGCCCTGGACACCGTCGGCGCCGGCGACCCCGTCCGGGACCTGGCCGCCATACAGGGCGACGGCGGAGTCCGCCGCCCCGACGGCTCCTGGCTGAGCCGCACCTCCGCCGAGGCCGCCGCCGCCCGCTACGGCGACCCCATCGTCGCCCTCCTGCGCTCCACCCTGGCCACCGTGCTCACCGCACGCCTCCCCGAAGGCGCCCTGCACCTGGGCTCCCACGTCACGTCGGTGTCCCCCGCCGGCACCGTCACCGCCGGCGGCACCGAACACCACGCCGACCTGGTCGTCGCCGCCGACGGGATCCGCTCAGGCGTGCGCAGCGCCCTGTTCCCCGGGCACCGGCCCGTCCGCTACACCGGCCTGACCGCCTGGCGCGGCGTCGTCGACGACCCGGTGCCCGGCGTGACACCCGGGGAGGCGTGGGGACGCGGCCAGGTGTTCGGCATGACCCCGCTGGCCGGCGGCCGCACCTACTTCTACGCCACCGCCCGCGCCCCGCAGGGCGCCCGCGCCGCCGGCGACGCCGCCGAACGCGACGGGCTGCGGCGCCTGTTCGCCGGCTGGCACGACCCGATCCCCGCGCTGCTGGACGCCGTACCCCCGTCCGCACTGCTCCGCAACGACGTCCACGACCTGCCCGCACCCCTGAAGGCGTTCCACCGCGGGAACGTCGCTCTGCTGGGGGACGCCGCGCACCCGATGACACCGAACCTCGGCCAGGGCGCCTGCCAGGCCATCGAGGACGCGGTCGTCCTGGCGCACGAGGTCACCGCGGGCGGCGGGCCGCCCGCCTACACCGCCGCGCGGGTTCCGCGCACCACGGCGGTGATGCGCCGCTCCCACCAGATCGCCCGCATGACCGCCCTGTCGGGCGCCGCGCCGGTCGCGGTCCGCGACGGCCTGATGCGCCTGGCGGGCGCCCTCGGCCCCACCGCGGTCCTGCGGCAGGCCGACATGCTCTACCGGTGGCACCCGCCCACCGCGCCCTCACCCCGCTGACACCGCGGACACGGCGGCGGAGACGATCACCGGGCCGCGCCCTTGGCCGGACCGGACAAGTGTGTGATCGTAGGTGCGGCCCCCGCGGCCCCGGCCGGTCCGCCGCGCGGAAAGCCGCCCCTTGGCGCCGGGCCGGGAGGAACCGATGGGTCGCGATCCGGAATACCTGGCGTTCATGCGCCGCCGCCTCACCGAACCCGCCGCGCCGGGCAACGGGCTCCAGGACGCGCGCCGCGACCACGCCGCCGACCTGGCCAGATCCCCGCGCCCACCGGTCGACACGGTCAAGGACCTGATCGTGGACGGCCCCGCCGGGCCGCTGCCCGCACGGCTCTACCGGCCCGCCGCCGCGCACCGGCCGGCGCCCGTGCTGGTGTACTTCCACGGCGGCGGATGGGTACTGGGCGACATCGACTCCTACGACCCGGTGGTACGGGCGCTGGCGGCGGCCAGCGGCGTCGCCTGGATGTCGGTCGGCTACCGCCGCCCGCCCGAGGACCCGTTCCCGGCCGCGCCGGACGACGCGGCCGCCGCCGTCCGCTGGGTCGCCGCCCACGCGGCCGGACTGGGCCTGGACCCCCGACGGGTCGGCGTGGCCGGCGACAGCGCCGGCGGGCAGATCGCCGCGGTCACCGCCGGGCGGCTACGCGTCCCCGGCCCGGCGCGGCCCGTCCTGCAGGTCCTGCTGTACCCGGCACTGGACCTGCGCCGCGACCCGCCGCAGCCACCCGACCCCGACGGCCTGGTATTCCCGCCCTCGGGCGTCGACCGGGCCCTGCGCGCCTACCTGCGCGGCGCCGACCCGACCCGCCCCGACGTGTCGCCGCTGCTCGACCCCGACCCGGGCGGCCTGCCCCCCGCGATCATCGCGACAGCCGAACACGACCGGCTGCGCCCCCAAGCCGAACGGCACGCCGCCCGGCTGCGCGCCGCAGGCGTCCCCGTGACGCTCATCCCCGGGACGGGCCTGGACCACGGATACCTCGGCTGGGGCGCGTTCGCGCGGCGACCCGCCGGCGCCATCGCCGAGATCGGCGCCGCCGTCCGGAACGCCCTCCACCCCACACCCGAGGTTCCGGATGGAACAAAACCATCCGTGCAACGACCTTAAAGACCCTTGCCTGAACCGTTTAATCAGCTTGACGTGGGCAATCACCTAGGCAACACCCCGGTAGCCGGAACCCGCGAAGGTCGAGGAGGCCACGTCGTGTACAGCACGCACGAGATGCGGATGGTCCGGACCCAGGAGTCCGGCCTCGAGGAATGGGCCTGCCCCACCTGCGGCCGCCGGATGCTGCTGCGCTGGCCCCCCGACTACGAAAAGCGGGTCATCGAAACCGGCGACGAAAAGGCCTGCCACGTCGGCAGCGCCGAAGACACGGTCCCCGAACCACCGGACACCCCGGCCGACGAGACCACCGCCGACGCCGCCGCAGCCGCCAGATGCAACGCCAGGCGCCGCTGGCTACGCGAAACCGGAGCGCACAACGCCGCCGCCCACGTCATCCCACCCTGAAACCCCACACCGCGACGCCGGCGCCTCACGGCACCCTAAAG
>NZ_SMKK01000305.1 GCF_004348425.1 Actinomadura sp. 7K507 | reverse complement strand
GGGCGGGCGGGTGCTGCTGACCACCTTCACGCGGAATCTGGCCGAGGCGCTGGAGAAGCAGCTCGCGCTGCTGGTGGACGATCCCGAGGTGCGGGATCGGGTGTACGTCAAGAACGTGGATTCCGTCTCCTACGAGGTCGTGGGCAGGCACCACAAGCCCGCGGTCGCCGGGGACGACGTGCTCAATCCGCTCTGGGAGGAAGCGGCGGAGGGGACGCCGTTCTCGATCTCTTTCCTGAGCCGGGAATGGGAGCAGATCATCCTCGCGCAGGGTCTTGAGAGCGAGGAGGAGTACCTCGCCTGTACGCGGACCGGGCGCGGTGTTCCGCTTGGTAAGGCGCAGCGGGCGGTGGTGTGGCGTGCGCTCCGGCATGTGGTGGACGGGCTCGCGGCCGAGGGGAGGTCGACGTTCCCGCAGCTCGCCAATAAGGCGGCCGAGTTGGTGGCCGGGCCGGAGTACGACCATGTGATCGTAGACGAGGCGCAGGACATCCACACGGCGCAGTGGCGGCTGCTGCGGCGCCTCGTCGCGGAGGGGCCCGACGATCTGTTCGTCGTCGGGGACCCGCACCAGCGGATCTACGACAGCCACGTGTCGCTGACGAGTCTCGGCATCAATGTGCGGGGGCGCAGCACGAAACTGAAGCTGAACTACCGCACCACACAGGAGATCCTGGCCTGGTCGGTGCCGTTGCTGGGATTGGCGCCGGCGCAGGGGCTCGACGATTCCGCGGACACGCTTGACGGCTACCGGTCCCCCATTCACGGGCAGCGTCCGGTCGTTAAGGGTTACCCGGACCGGGACGCGGAGCTGGACGGGCTCGTCGAGCAGGTGCGGGCCTGGCTGGACGCCGATGTGGAGCCCAGCGCGATCGGCGTCGCGGCCCGCTATGTGTGGGTGGCGAGAAAGGCCGCGAAGCGGTTGAAGGAGGAGGGCATCGCCGCGTATCAGGTGCCGAGCAAGACGCAAGGCGTGCAGGTCGGCACCATGCACAGGATGAAGGGGCTGGAGTTCCGGTGCATTGCGGTCATCGGGGCCGATGAGAAGTCGATGCCGGCGGCTAAGGCCATCACGCCCGAGGGTGAGGACGCGAAGGCGCACGCGCAGGACATCCAGAAGGAACGCTGCCTGTTGTTCGTGGCCTCCACCAGGGCGCGTGACCATCTGTACGTGTCGTACTCGGGTACGCCCAGCCCGTTCCTGCCTGCGTGAGGCCGCTGCGGCCGCTGGTTCAGCGGAACGGGTTCCGCCCGCTGATCGCGAGGATCCGGTCCAGGCGGGCCGCGCCGGGGGGCGCCTCAACCGCGTCCCCCCACAGCTCGGGTATGGGGGCGTTCGGGACGAACTCGGCCACATGGTCGAGACACGCCTTCAGCGTGTCGTCAGGCAGGTCGATGTCGCGCCCGATCGATTGAGCGATGTCCCAGCCGTGGACGACGAGTTCGGTGAGCGCGATCTTGCCCCACAGCTCGTTCGGCAGTTCGACACCCGGGCCCTCCGTGCTGCCCCGCCACGCGTCCGGGTCGTCCCAGGACTCGCCGAGAACCTGGACGCGCTTGGCCACATCGGCCCGTGGCCCGTCGGCGAGGTCCGGCCGTCGAACGGCGGTGGCCTGCTCGCCGCCGTCATTGCGCGCGATCCCGGTGAATCCCCGCGCCACCTCGTCGATGTGCTCGATCAGGTCGCCGAGGTCGTACTCGGTACAGGGGGTCGGATTGGCGAGCTGGTCGTCGCTCACGGCGGCCAGCAGGTCGGTCATCTGGCGGCAGGCCGGCTTCATGTCGATCAACAGATCCTCCTCGCGTTGCGCCTTCGCCGAGGTAGACCGTCAACGCGACCGGAACTCATCGGTGCCGCCACCGCCACAAGCCTGGGCTCGCCTAGTCCGTTCCTGCCTGAGTGAGGTCGTGCAGGAGGGTTCGGAGGCCGTCTGTCTGCGGGTGGTCGTCGCCGTAGCGGTTGGTGAGGTCGTCCAGGAGTTCGGTGAGTTCCTTGCGGGCCTGGTCGGTGTCGCCTGCGGCGAGTTTGAGGCGGGCTGTGCGTTCGCGGATGCGCAGGGTCACGGGGTCGTAGGGGCTGCCGCCTGAGAGGTCGTCCAGGAGTTCTTGGAGACGGTTCAGGGCGGTGCCGGTGGCGCCGAGGTGGGCCTGGCAGATCGCTTCCTGTTCGCGGCAGGTCAGGACGATCGGGTCGTCGGGGCCGTGCCACTCGGCCAAGGCGACGGCGGCGGCGCGGTAGGCGTGGACGGCCCGGCGGTAGTTGCCGCCCCGGAAGAGCACATCGGCGAGGTCCAGGCGCAGCCCCATGTACTCGGGGTCCTCGTCACCGAGGGCCAGGCGGGTCGGTTCTGTCAGGTCGGACAGGAGTTCCGCCGCCTGCGTGTAGCGGCCTTCGTCGGCCAGGCCGCCCGCTTCCGCGCGCGCTTGGACGACCGCGTCGAGAGTGGGGAGCCTGGCTGGTTCTTCAATACGGGTGACCGGTGTTGGCGGGCCGGTGATCTGGATTCGGCTGACGGCGCTGGCATACAGATGTGCCGCCGGGACGACCGTGTCGACGATGCCGGGGAGCGGTTCGAGGGTCGAGACGAATTCCAGGAGGCGCTGGTACACCTCGTCGGCATTCGGCGGGCGGTCGCCTGGTTGTTTGGCGAGAAGTTGCAGGACGAGTGCGTCCAGCCCGGGTGGGACGTCGTGACGCAGGTGGCCGATCGGGGTCGGGTCCTCGTCCTCGTGGCGGCGCATCACCTCGTAGGGCGTTGTGCCGGGGAAGACCTGGCGGCCTGTGAGCGTCTCGTAGAGGACGCAGCCGAGGGAGTACAGGTCGCTCTGCGGGCTTGGACTGCCGTACACCTGCTCCATGGCCGTGTAGCCGGGCGTGTAGGGCGCGCCAAGGCCGGTGGTGGTTCGCCGTACGTCGCCAGGACCGAGCCCTACAGCGGCACCGAAATCGAGGACTTTCAGCGAGCCGTCCGGGCAGAGCATCAGGTTGCTGGGCTTGAGGTCCCGATGGACGAGTGGACGGCGGTGTGCGACGTTCAGCACGGCGCAGACCTGGGCGCCTATCAGCGCGGCCCACGAGGTTGGGAGTTTCTCCTCCGCGTCGAGGACGTGGTCGACCGTCATGCCCTCGACGTACTGCATCACCAGGTAGAAGCAGCCGTCGTGGCTGCCGAAGTCGTAGACGGTCGGGACGCCGGGATGCTCGAACCAGGCCGTGCTGCGGGCCTCCTGCTCGAACCGCGCTACGAGCGACTCGTCTGAGACGCGGGTGAACTTGACCGCAAGGCGCCGGTCGAGGAAGCGGTCGTAGGCGCGCCACACCTCGCCCATTCCGCCGCGCCCGATCGCCTGATCGAGCTCGTACCGCTCGCGTTCCCCGAGGAGATCGCCCCGCCGCAACGCCCACCTCCACTGCCCGTCCTCGGCAGCGTACGTCAGTCGGAAGGTCGCAGGGCGCCGGCGCCGAGGCCTTCCAGGCCGAGACGGAGCACGTCCGCGCCGAGGGCGTGGGTTTCGCGGAGGGCGGCCTCCAGGTCGGTGAGGCGCCGGAACGCGCGGCCCAGTTCGGCCTGTTCGTCCGGGGTGAGGCGGGGCAGGCGGGCGCGGCGGACGTCGAAGCGGGCGGACGAGGTGGAGCTGCGGAGGCGGGCGCCCTGCGCGCCCAGCAGCAGCCAGCCCGCGACGAAATCAGGGTCGGCCCGGGACGGCTCGACTCGCACCAGGGCCAGGCCGGGGCCGAGAACGGGGCCGCCCTCCGGCATGACGCGCGCCACCGGATAGCGGGCGGCCAGGGAGACGACGATGTCCCCGGTGGTCACGCGTACGTGGTCGTCGTCCGGTGCGGTTGTGCCTGTGGGCTCGCTGCCTTGCGCGATGTCTTCGAGCGTCAGGACGGGAACGGTTCCTTCGCCGCTGCCCCTCGCAGAGGGACGGAGTATCTGGAGCACACCGGCTTTGGCGAGTTCACCGATCGTCGTCATCGGGGTGTCGTCGCGTGCCTGGGTCAGCGTGAGGGCAGACAGTCCGGCGACCGTATCCCGTAGTTCGGCGGTCTTCGTTAGCAGGAGTTCCTGTGCGGCGATGAACGAGCCCTCCGAGGCGGGGGCGCTTCGCTGCGGAAGGTAACGCGCGGGGGTGAGGTCGACCTCGTCGTCCAGCAGGTCGATGATGCGCACGACGACGCTTGCGTCCGTCCCATCGGGCTTGCCCTTGAGGTAGCGGTGCCAGGCGTTCGCGGCGACCTTCTGGAAGTTGTCCGGGTCGGCTGAAGTGTCGACCATCAGAACGTCGTCCGGAGGGCTGTCCCCAGGGGACGGACGGCGCAGAACCCACACGGTCAGCGCGACCGCCATGTTCGGCACCGCGCCGGGCGGCAGGCCGATGACGGCCCGGAGCGTCCCACGGCGGAGCAGTTCGGCCCGGACGCGGCGTCCGGAGCGGCGGTTCGCGACGGCCGGGGGCATGAGCAGGACGACAGTTCCGCCAGGACGGACGTGGGCGAGACCGTGTTGCAGCCACGCCAGTTCCGATTCCATGCGGGGTGGAAGCCCGTACTCCCAGCGGGGGTCGCCGGTGAGTTCCTCGTAGCCCCAGCCCCGGTCGTTGAAGGGCGGGTTCGTGGCGACCAGGTCGACCGTCCGTCCGGGGAAGGCGTCGGCCAGGAGCGAGTCGCCCGCGTGGATCTCGGCGGGGGCGCCGCGCAGGGCGAGCTGGATCGCGGACATGCGCGCCGTCGTGTCGTCGATCTCCTGGCCCAGGAGCTGCTCGACGTTCTTGAACACCTCGTTGGCCATGCCCAGGTACGCGCCGGTTCCGCAGGCGGGGTCCAGGACGGTGCGGGCGGGTCCGCCGAGTTCGAGCATCAGCCGCACGACCGGTTCGGGGGTGAGGTAGACGCGGCGGCTGTGGTGCTCCAGGTAGCGGGTGCGCAGGAACTCGAAGGCCTCCGCGACGCCGAGTTCGTCGACCAGCTGGCACACGGCGCGGACCAGGGGGACGGGGTCGGCGGGCTGGACGTCCGGTACCAGGTCGGTGTGGGCGCCGACGGCGCCGGCGAGGGTGCCCGCGATCTTCTCGTCCGGCGCGGACGCCAGCTCGCGCCAGTGGCCGGGGTCGGCGCGCAGGTAGAGGAGGAAGGCGCCGGCGAAGGTGAGCACGTCGGCGAGTTCGACGTCCCCGTAGGCGGCGGCGCGGAGCGTTTGCCAGACGCGCTCCTGGACGGGTGAGTCCGTGAGTTTGCCCTGGCCGCGGAGCCAGTCTTCGACTTCGGCGAGGGAGAACGTCGGGCTGACCGCCGTGCCGCCGACCGGCTGGGGGAAGTCGTCGTGGCGGCGGCGCCAGTTGCTCACCGCGGCGCGGCCGACCGCGGCCAGCCGCGCGATATCGGCCGCGGTCACCGTCGCGTCGTTCGGCACCGGCACTCCCATCAGCGGACAGCCCTCGATGATCTCCACCCTAGCGCCTACCACGGCCGATGTGGCGGTTGATCTCGTTCACGACACCGCCCCGAGGACACACCTAGCGCACTCGTGTGAACGGCTATTTTTCGGTTGATTGCGTTCACAGTCTCCTGTGTGGTTTGCTGTGTACAGCCGATCTACTTCCCCTCCGAGATCAGCGGGAGTTGATGACGATGCACGTCCCGACGATGTCGTTGCGCGAGTTCGACGACGCCCAGCACCTGATGCCACCCGGCCTCGCCGGGCGGACCCAGCGGATGCGCGCCTGCGCGACCCGGGCCGCCTGGTGCGGATGCTGCGGCGTCGCGCGGCGGCTGCTGCGGCTGGGCTTCGCCGCCGTCCGGCACGGCGACGGCGAGACCGCGGAGGTGCTCGTCACCGAGGCCGAGCACTACCTCGGCGACGGGCGGCACCCCGCGAACTGCCCGCAGGCGCCGCCGCGTCCCGCGGTGCGCGACAGCAGGGCGCCGGCGCAGGGGCAGGTGCCCGGATGGACCGGGTCCCCCGGCGCTCTCGTCGCCGCCACCGACGCGAGCTGGAAGCACGGCACCTGCGGGATCGGCTACGCCGCCGGCGACGGGCGGTGGGGCATGCGCGGCTGGACGTTCGGCCCCCAGGACCCGACCGGTCCCCGCAGGGTGCTGGTCAGCGAGCTGCGGGCCGTGGGCCTGCTGCTCGACCGCGTCGAGGACGGCCGGGACCTGGTGCTGCTCGTCGACAGCCTGTCCGCGCTGCGGTACCTGCGGGCGTGGCGGCGCGGCGACACCGGCCTGATGCCGGACGGCTACGACCTGCGGCCCCGGCGGTCCGGGGCGGCGCCGTCGCTGGTCCGGCTGACCCGGCAGGTCGTGGGACGGCCCGGCCTGCGGCTGGAGTACGTCAAGGGCCACTCCGGCCACCCGCTGAACGAGACCGCGGACTCCCTTGCGTCCATCGCCCGGCGCCGCGTCACCGAGACCTTCGATTCCACCGCCCGCGCCGAGGGCCTCGTCGAGGCGTTCCTGCACGCGTGGCACCGCACCGGCGGCATCGCCGCCTGAACTTCCCGGAGACGACATGAATTCTGACCAGTACGGCCCGTACGGCCCGCGGCGTCCCGGCCCGCCCCCGCCGCCGCCGGCGTTCGCGGTCCCGCCGCAGAAGCAGCGCGGCAAGGGATGCCTGTACGCCTTCATCGGATGCGTGGCGACCCTGTTCCTGATGGTGTCGTGCGTGGCGGTCGTGGCGAACAGCGGCGGCTCCTCCGACCCGGCGGCCACGTCCGAGACGTCGACTCCGGCCAAGGGCACCGCGAACGGCGGCAAGGACGAGGAGAAGAAGGTCAAGAACGGGGTCGGCCGCGAATACCGGGACGGCAAGTTCGCCTTCACCGTCACGAAGGTGAAGAAGGGCGTGAAGCAGGTCGGGAACCAGTACCTCGGCGACACCGCCCAGGGCCAGTTCGTCATCATCTCCGTGACGGTGAAGAACATCGGCGACAACGCCCGGACGTTCACCCACCACAATCAGACGCTCATCGACACCAGGAACCGCGAATTCGAGGCCGACCCAGAGGCGTCAATGTGGTCGGAGCAGGACACCAAGTCGTTCCTGCAGCAGATCAACCCCGGGAATTCGGTCAAGGGCAAGCTCATCTACGACGTCCCGCGCGGCACGAAGCTGAAGGCCGTCAAACTGCACGACTCGATGTTCTCCGGCGGCACCACCGTCCCCCTCGGCGGGAGGTGACGGCACCGGACCCTCGGAACCGATCAGATCGAGGTGACGTCGGAATGTGGCGAGCAGTACCTAGTCGGGCGCGGTCAGGGAGGATGCGGCAGTGGCGGATCTGCCCAATGTGTCGTTCTGGGAACGTGGCGAGCGGCAGCGACTCCGGCGGGGGCTGCTGGTCGGCGGCGGCGTGCTGCTGTTCCTGGCCCTGCTGGGCCTCGTCGCCGCCTCGCCCGTGCTCCTGTATCAACTGGGCGAGGCCGGAGGCGTCGACTGGAACAAGATCGGCGCCATCGGCGATGCCTACGGCGCCGCGGCGACCCTGGTCACCGCCATGTCCCTCCTCGGTATCGCCGTCTCCCTGCTGCTGGGCGTCAAGGACTCCCGGACCAACCGCGCCCAGGCGATCCGCACCTTCCACTTCGAGCTCATCCGGACGCAGCTGGACGACCCGGACCTCCTGTGGGCCAACGGGTGGCCCCGGCCCGAGATGCGCAGCGACCAGGAGCGCACGGTCACACGGGTCCGGCAGCACCTGTACGCCAACCAGTGGCTCTACTTCTATCTGATGCAGTACGAGCTCAGAGTGCTGTCAGAGGAGAACCTTCGCACGCTGCTGTCGAACGAGTTCTTCAACGGGGAGGTCGGCAGGCAGTACTGGGTTTCGACGGGCTCGACGTTCACGGTCATGAAGGGCCGCCGAATCAAGCGGTTCTTCCGGATCGTCGAGGAGGAGTACCGGCACGCCCTCGACAGCGGCCGGGAACCGGTGCCCGCCAGCGGACTCCCCCCGGCCCTCGCACCGGCGGGCCGCCCCTCCCGGCTTCCCGCACTGGGTGCGGTGGCGACCGTCGTCGCCGGCGCGGCCGCCGGCGCGGCCGGCGCCACGGCCCTACGCCGGATCCGTCGCTGATGCGGGCGGTGGCCTGCGCGCGCCGGCCACCCGTTCGTACTCCGCCGCCAGGTCCAGCACATGGGCGTCGGCCCCGCGCCCGCCCATGAAGGACACGCCGGCGGGCAGCGATCCCACGAAACCCGCGGGAACGGAGATGCTGGGGTAGCCGGCCGCGGCGGCCGGGGTGGACGTCGGGACGAACTCCTCGTCTCCCGCGCGGCAGTCGATGCGCCAGGCAGGCGGGTTGCTGGGTGCGGCGAGGGCGTCCAGGCGATGACGCGTGAGCAGTTCGTCGATCGAACGCGACGCCCGCTCGTCCAGCTCGGCCCGCCGGGCACGGTGCCCTGGGTCGTCGGGCCCCGGCGCGGCCAGGGCCTGCTCGAAGAGCTCCAGCCCGGAGAAGCACGCCCGCTCCAGCGGGTCGCCGCGATGGAAGTCGATCAGTTCGGCGAGTCCCTCCGGTGCGTCGTCGCGTGTGCGCAGATAGCTCTCGATGTCCCTGCGGAACTCGCCCGGCAGTATCCCGGCCTGCAGATCGAGCAGCGGCCGCACCTCGATGTCCACCTCGGCCACCTCCGCCCCCTGCTCCCGCAGCAGATCCGCTACGCGGGTCATCAACCGGTCGACACCGGCGCCGTACGCCGGCATCCGCCATAGGCCGATCCGTGCCCCCCGTAGTGCCGGCCGGTCACCGAGGACGCGCAACGAGCGGTGATCTTGGAGCAGCACCGACAGGGTCAGCGCCGCATCGCCGACGTTCCGGGCGATGGGCCCCGCAGTGTCCCGGGCCCGGGACACCGGTACGAGACCCGCCGTGCCGACCAGGCCCAGGCTCGGCTTGAACCCGACGACACCGTTCATCCCCGCCGGGCACACGAGCGAGCCGTCGGTCTCGGTGCCGATGGCCACCTGGGCGAACCCCGCCGCGACCCCGGCCGCCGAACCCGACGACGAACCGCTGGGGCTGCGGTCCGGCGCGTAAGGATTCCTCGTCTGGCCACCGACCGCCGACCACCCCGCGACCGCACCGGTGGACCGGAAATTCGCCCACTCCGACAGGTTGGCCTTGCCGAGGATCACGGCCCCGGCGGCGCGCAGCCGCCGCACCACCTCCGCGTCCCGCGCCGGCCGCCGGCCGGCCAGAGCGCGGGAACCCGCCGTGGTCGGCAGGCCGGCCGTGTCGATGTTGTCCTTGAGCAGCACCGGGATCCCGTCCAGCGGCCCCCGCAGCGCGCCGGCGGCCAGCCGACGGTCGGACGCCGCCGCCTGCGCGGACGCGGTCGGATCGACCGCCAGCACAGCCCGCAGGACACCATCCGCGCGGCCGATCCTGTCGAGGTACGCCTCGGTCAGCCCGACAGCGTCCACGTCCCCCCGCAACCGGCGCAGCTGCAACTCGGGGATCGACCAGCGGTCCAGATCAAGGCCGTCACCGTCCGAACCGTCCCGGTAGACCGCCATGCCCCGCCCCTTCGCTCCCCCACGC
>NZ_SMKK01000304.1 GCF_004348425.1 Actinomadura sp. 7K507 | reverse complement strand
GCATGAGACCCACCCGGCCCAAGGTCCGCACCTCGCTTCATCAGCTCTCCGCGTTCACAGAAAGGACGTCGTGAAGCCCATCCAGTTCAGCGCCGCTCTCCCCGAGGTCGACGTGATCCCGTACACGGTCGTCGACCCGCGGCTGGCCGAACCCGCCGCGGTCAACGTCCTCGACGGCGCGACCTCCTACCTCAACGTCGCGATCGGCATGCACAAGGGATGGCGGCCGCTACGCGCGGACGTCCACGTTCCCGCCGGCGGCGACGGCCCGTTCCCCGTCGTCGTCTACGCCCACGGCGGCGCCTTCGTCGGCGGCGTCAAGGAGATGGGGCCCTGGGGGAGCCTCCCCGGCCGCGGCATCGCCGTCGTCTCCGTCGAGTACCGCCTCGCCGGTGAGGCCCGCTACCCCGAGCCGGTCGAGGACATCGTCACCGCGATCCGCTGGGTGCGCGCCCGCGCCGGCGACTACCACCTCGACTCCGGGAGGGTCGCGGGATGGGGGAGTTCGGCCGGCGGCTACCTGATGGCCAGGGCCGCTGTCAGTGGAGGGGAGACCGGGGGGCGCCCGCTTCCCGAGCTCGCCGGATACGGTGCCGACCTTTCCGCCGTCGTGCTGCACTACACGGCCGGCGACATGAGCGGCGTCGTCGCCGCCGCCAAGGCGGACCCGGCGCTGCGTGACCGGGTCGGCCCGAGCATCGAGCTCATCTACGGCCGCGGCCTCGACTCCGAGGACCTGCCCGCGATCGTCGAGCACGGCTCCGTGCTCCGCGCCGTCGCCGTGGCACAGCGACTGCCGGCCTTCCTCCTCGCACACGGCGACGCCGACCGGACCGTGCCGGTCGAACAGAGCATCCGGTTGCGCGACGCCGTCCAGGCGCGCGGGGGCCATTGCGACCTCACGGTCGTCCCCGGCCAGGATCACGCGGCCCCCGTTTTCGCCGAACCACGGATCGTCGACCCCACGATCGAGTTCCTGTACGCCGCCTGGGCAGGGCGGTTCTCCACCGAGAGGGACGGGACGCGGCGATGAGCGACGACACCTTCCGCGAGCCCCGGTTCCTGGCTCGTCCCGCGATCACCGGATCGTTCGGCGTCTCCGCCTCCACCCACTGGATCGCGTCGTCGGTGGCGCAGTCCGTCCTGGAACGCGGCGGCAACGCCTTCGACGCCGCCACGGCCGCGGCGTTCGTCCTCCATGTCGTCGAACCCCACCTGAACGGGCCGGGCGGCGACCTCGTGGCGCTGATCGCACCCGCCGGGCAATCCGTCGAGGTCCTGTGCGGACAGGGCCCCGCCCCCGCCGCCGCGACCATCGACCACTTCCGGTCCGAGGGACTCGCGGCCGTGCCGGGAGCGGGAGCGCTGGCCGCCGCGGTGCCGGGTGCGGTCGAGGCGTGGCTGCTGCTGCTGCGCGACCACGGCGGCTGGGAGCTCGAGGACGTGCTCTCCTACGCGATCCACTACGCCGAGGCGGGACATCCCATCCTGGCGAGCACCTGCGCGGTGATCGGCCAGGTACGCGACCTGTTCACGACGCACTGGCCCACGTCCGCTCGGCTCTGGCTCCGCGACGGCGCGGCGCCGTCCCCCGGCGACATCGTCACCAGTCCCGCCTACGCGCGCACGCTTCGCCTGCTGCTGGCCGAGAGCGCGGGAGCCCCGGACCGGAGCGCGCGGATCGACGCGGCCCGGAGGGCATGGGGACAGGGTTTCGTCGCCGAGGCCATCGGACGGTTCGTCGCCGGCGTCCCGCACCGCCACGCCACCGGCGGGGACCACCGCGGCCTCCTCACCGCCGCGGACATGGCGGCGTACTCCGCGCACTACGAGCCCGCCCTCTCGGCCGAGTTCCGCGGCCGCCGCGTCCACAAGGCCCGCCCCTGGACGCAGGGACCAGTGCTGCTGCAAGCACTCAGCATCCTCGACGGCTTCGGGGACGACGAGCTGGATCTCGACACCGCGGCGGGCATCCACCGGGTCGTCGAGGCACTGAAGCTGGCGATGGCCGACCGCGATGCCTACTACGGCGACGGGCACGACCCCGAGGCACTCGCCGTGCTCATGTCGGCGGACTACGCCAAGCAGCGACGCGACCTGATCGGGCCGCGCAGCTCCTGGGAGCTGCGGCCGGGATCGTTCGCCGGGCTGCCCCGCCCCTACCGTCCGGTCGTCGCCGCCTCGGCGGGCACCGCGACGGCGTCGGTCGGCGAGCCGACCGTGCGGGTCACCGGCGAGACCCGGGGCGACACCTGCCACATCGACGTCATCGACAGGTGGGGAAACGCGATCTCGGCGACGCCCTCCGGCGGCTGGCTGCAGTCCTCGCCCGCGGTGCCCGAGCTGGGGTTCTGCCTCGGTACCCGGCTCCAGATGACCCACCTGGACCCGGCGAGCCCGTCGGCCCTGGCCCCTGGCCGGCGCCCGCGGACCACGCTGACGCCCACCATGGTGACGACCGAGGACTCGATCACCGCACTCGGCAGCCCCGGAGGCGATCAGCAAGAGCAGTGGCAGCTCGTCTATCTGGTCCGCACCCTGGCCGGCGGATTCGGATCCCAGCAGGCGATCGAGGCGCCGATGTTCCACACCACCGGCTTCCCGGGCAGCTTCTGGCCACGGAGCTGGGAGCCGGGAGGCCTGGTCATCGAGGACCGCGTAGGCCAGGCCGTCCTCACGGATCTCCAAGCCATGGGGCACGCCGTGCGTCGCGCCGGGGACTGGGCGCTCGGCCGGCTCTCGTCGGTGCACCTCGACCGCACCGAAGGACGCATCGTCGGCGCGGCCAACCCGCGCGGCGCCCAGGGATACGCGGTCGGCCGATGATCATCCGTGCGGAGAACTCGCCCAGCAGGCAATCCACCCGCCCATGGAAGGAGGGGCCATTGCGCCAGATTGGATGCGGTACCCTCGTTATTGCATCGACAGGACGCCGATTCCAGCCGTTTCGGGTAGGAGGAAGGCCTGAGGTGGCTGACGATCTGGTCCTCGACGAGGAACTCGCCGCTCAAGGCGCATCCCTGAGCGACCAACTGGTCGCCGTGTTGCAGCGCCGCGTCATCTCGGGCGAGATACCGGTCGGCGCCTGGCTCCGGCACGGCGCGCTCGCCGAGGAGTTCGGAGTCAGCCGGACCCCGGTCAGGGAAGCCCTGCGCATCCTGGCCGTCCAGGGATTCCTCACCATCTCTCCCAACCGGGGCGCCCAGGTCAACGGACTCTCCGGGCACGACATCCGGGAGATCGGCCAGGTCCGGGGAGAACTCGAAGGGCTCGCCGCCGCGCTCGCCTGCGATCGGATCAACGACGACCAGACCCGGCGAATGACCCGGTCATGGGACGCGTTCCGCGAGTCGCTCGATGGGCGGCAGGACGTCCAGGCCGAACGATGGATCCGCGCCAACGACGAGTTCCACTCGGTCATCCTCGAAGCCGCGGGAAACCATCACCTCACACTCACCATCCGCGAACTCCGGCGGCGGCTTCCGCACAACCTCTCCTTCGCCATATACGCCGGCAACTCCAGGCTGATCGAAAAGAACCTCGCCGAGCACGAGGCGATAGCGACGGCGATCCTGAAACAGGAACGCGAGCTCGCACACCGGCTGATGTCGGAGCACATCCGCAACTCCAACGAGGCGATTGCGCATCGGGTGGACAGGAACGCCACCCAGGCTCCGTAGGCCCCAACCGGATCGAAGTTACGGCGCGGCATCTGCCGTGCTCACCTGTTTCCGTGCGCCAGGCCGCGGGCGTGAACTCGTTCCGGCCGTCGGCGACAAGTGACCCATCCGCGCTGTCAAGCCGGAGATCTGCTGGGTCGAGATGTGTACCTGGATTCATCTCTTGATCGGAGTTTGTGGTGACGAACCTTGCAACGCTGGTGGAGACGGCCGCGACGAACCACCCCGACCGCACCGCCATCGTGGCCGGTGCGCTCCGCTGGTCGTACCGGCGGCTGAACGAAGAGGCGAACCGTGTCGCCGGCCTCCTGACCGAGCACGGCATCGGGCGCGGCGACAAGGTCGCCGTCACCACGCCGAACATCCCGGAGTTCACCGCGATCTACTTCGGGATCCTCAAGGCCGGCGGGGTCGTCGTCCCGCTCAACGTCCTCCTCAAAGAACGCGAGTACGCCTACCACCTGCGCGAGGCCGACGTACGGGCGTTCTTCGCGTTCGAGAGCGGTGGTGACGCACCGATGGGCGAGGAGGCACGCGCCGGCTTCAGGCAGGTCGATCAGTGCCGGCACTTCTTCGGCGTTTCCCCCGGCCGCACCGGCGACGTCCCCGCCGACGACTTCCACGCCGCCGTCGAAAGCCGGCCCCGCACATTCGACACCGTGGAGACGGCCGACGACGAAACGGCGGTCATCCTCTTCACCTCGGGCACCACCGGCCAACCCAAAGGGGCCGAGCTTCGCCACGACAGCCTCCGCCTCAATGCCCTGGCGGCCCGCGACCTCTACGACGCCGACGCCGACCGCCCCGACACGTACCTGTGCGTCCTGCCGCTGTTCCACTCCTTCGGCCAGACCGCAATCCAGAACGCGGCCGCGGGCTTCGGCGGCACCGTGGTGCTCATGCCGAGGTTCGAGCCGCGCGCCGTGCTCGAACTCCTCCACAACGAGGAAGTCACGGTTTTCGGCGGCGTGCCCACGATGTACTGGGCACTGCTCGCCGAACTCGAAGCCCGGAACGGCGCCCCGGCCGGCGGCGGGGCCGGCGCCCCGGTCGACGCTCAGGCCATCGCCGGACGCCTGCGGGTCGCGATCTCCGGCGGCGCGGCGCTTCCCGGTGAGGTCCATCGCGCCTTCCGCGAGAAGTTCGGCGTGACCATCATCGAGGGATACGGATTGTCGGAGACCTCGCCGGGCGCCGCGTTCTCTCCGTGGGGAGCCAGTCCCCGGATCGGTTCGATCGGCAAACCGATACCGGGCGTCGAGATGAGGCTGATCGGTCCCGACTGGACCGACGTCCCCGAGGACCTTGAGGCGATCGGCGAGATCGCGATCCGCGGGTACAACGTGATGAAGGGGTACTACAAGCGGCCGGCCGAGACCGCGGAGGTTCTCAAGGACGGCTGGTTCCGCACCGGCGACCTCGCCCGGAAGGACGGCGACGGCTACTACTACATCGTCGACCGCGTCAAGGACATGATCATCAGGGGCGGCTACAACGTGTACCCGCGCGAGATCGAGGAAGTCCTCATCACCCACCCCTGCGTTTCCCTGGCAGCGGTCGTCGGCGTGCCGCACCCCTCCCACGGCGAGGAGATCAAGGCCGTGGTGATCAAGGAACCCGAAGACCCGACCTCCGAGGACGAACTCATCGCGTGGTCGAAGACCCAGATGGCGGCCTACAAGTACCCCCGGATCGTCGAGTTCAGGGACTCGCTGCCCATGACGAGCACCGGCAAGATCCTCAAGCGGGAGATCTGAGGCGGATCCATGACGACCACACCTGCCGGGCGTGCCGCTCACCTGCTCTCAAGGCGCAACCTCGACTTCATGCTGTACGAGTGGCTCGACGTCGCGCGCCTGACCGCCAGGTCACGCTTCAGGGAGCACTCGGCCGAGACCTTCTCCGCGGTCCTCGACCTCAGCGAGCAGCTCGCGGTAAGGAAGTTCGCACCGCACAACCGGGAGGCCGACCGATGCGAACCGGTCATCGGCGCGGACGGCCGGGTGCTCCTGGCCCCGCCGGTGCGGGACGCCGTCCACGCGTACACCGCCGCCGGCCTCCAGGCCGCGAGCTTCGACCACCACTACGGCGGCATGCAGCTGCCGGTCACCCTGCAGAAGGCGTCGTCCCTGTGGTTCACCGCCGCGAACGGGTCGACCGCGGGATACCTCTTCCTCGCTTCGGCCGCGGCGAACCTGCTGGTCGCGCACGCAGGCGCCGACCTGGTCGACCGCTACGCCCGCCCACTGATCGAAGGACGGTTCTTCGGCACGATGTGCCTGTCCGAGCCGGACGCCGGCTCCTCACTCGCCGACATCACCACGCGGGCCGACCTCAGGGACGACGGTACGTACAGGGTGCGCGGCACCAAAACGTGGATCTCCGCAGGAGACCACGAACTCGGCGAGAACATCGTCCACCTCGTCCTCGCCCGTACCGGTGCGCCTGAAAGCGGCGTCAAGGGCATCTCGCTGTTCGCCGTTCCGAAGTTCCTGGTAGAGGCAGACGGCTCGATCGGAGAACGCAACGACGTCGCCCTCCTCGGCCTCAACCACAAGATGGGGAACCGAGGCACGGTCAACGCCGTCCTCGGCTTCGGGGAAGGCGACCACCGACCGCGCGGCGAAGCCGGCGCCATCGGTCATCTGGTCGGCTCGGAGGGCAGCGGCCTCGCCTGCATGTTCCATATGATGAACGAGGCGCGTATCGCCGTCGGTGCCGCGGCGGCCTCGCTCGGCAGCACCGGCTACCTCAAGTCACTCGCATACGCCAAGACCCGTCTTCAGGGCAGGCGAGCCGGCGACGGGGATCAGTCCCCACGAGTCCCGATCATCGAGCACGCGGACGTCCGCCGGATGCTGCTCGCACAGAAGTCCTACGTGGAAGGATCTCTCGCCCTCGTCCTGTACTGCGCCCGCCTCGTCGACGAACAGGCCAGCGCACCCGGCGAAGCCGAACGCGACCGAGCACGGATGATGCTCGACGTCCTCACACCGATCGCCAAGTCCTTTCCCGCCCAGTGGTGCCTGGCCGCCAACGACCTGGCCATCCAGATCCACGGTGGATACGGATACACGCGCGACTTCGACGTCGAGCAGCACTACCGGGACAACCGGCTGAACCAGATCCACGAGGGCACCCACGGCGTCCAGGGGCTCGACCTGCTCGGACGGAAAGTGAGGGCGAACGGCGGCGCCGCATTCCAGATCCTGATCGACGGCATGAGGAAGACGGCCTCGTCCGCACGAGAGCAGGACGCAGAACCGACCGCCCTCGCGGAACTGCTCGAGCGCCGGATAGACCGGCTGGTCGCGACCTCGGAGACGCTCTCACGAGCCGCCGACCGTCCCGCCGCGATGGCCAACTCGTCGCTGTACCTGGAGGCGATGGGCCACGTGGTGGTCGCGTGGCTATGGCTGGAGCAGGTCGTCGCCGCAGCCGACAAGGCCGATGACTTCTACGAAGGCAAGAGAGCGGCGGCCCGGTACTTCTTCTACTACGAGCTACCCCGCACCGACCACCAGTTCGACCTCTTGTGCCGGTTCGACCGCACGACCCTGGACCTCGTCCCCGAATGCCTCTGACCACTCAGTTCGCCGGGCCGAGGAACCGGTCGACGACCACGTGGATACCATCCAGAATCTCCCGTTCGGTCATCGCCTCGTTCGTCAGGAGATGCTCCAGAAGGCAGCAACGTGTGCGCGACCCAGGTCGGCGCGATGCCCGGCATGCGTTCTTCCAGCTGCGGCACTGGCGCCAAGGAAGATCCCGACTCCGGAAGCCCGGCCTTCCGTCCTCCCCGCGCCCTCCCAAGACGAGGAGGCGTAGCCCCCCGCAGCGAGCACGCGACGCGTATCCGCAAGCTACATAGGCGATGTGTGAGTGGGTCGCGTGGGACTCGAACCCACAGCCTACGGATTAAAAGTCGGCCGCTCTCGTATCAGAACAGTGCTCTCGCTGTTAGACCTTACCGCTCTGTCCGTATCCAGCACCATTCCCATGCCGCTACGTCCCGCTCCGTGCTAGTCCGTTTCGGAACCGCCGAGCAGACAACGAGCAAACATGCCCGGCCGCCGACCGTCCGTGACTGCAATGGGAGAAACACCGCCGTCAGGCCGGTGCCAGCGGATCCGCCCGGCTCCTTCGTGGCCGTCCAGCAGGTGGGCTGCTCATCCCGTCAGGAAAACCGTCTGCGTGCCAACCGTGTGGGCGTGTTCGTCCGCCGTCCGTCGTGCGCCTAACGCTCCCGGACGGTGTAGGTCAGGTGCGTCACCCTCGGTGAGGGCTCAGCGCGGACCGGCTCCAGGGCCACGCGGCCCGCGTCCACGCCCTCGAACAGGCGAATTCCGGAGCCGAACAGCACGGGCGACAGCGCGATCGAGAACTCGTCGGTCAGGCCGGCGTTCACGTACTCCACGATCGTCGCGCCGCCGCCCGCGATGCGGACGTTGCGGTCGCCGGCGGCCTCGCGGGCCTGGTCGAGCGCGGCCTCGATGCCGTCGTTGACGAAGTGGAAGATGGTCCCACGCGGCCCCAGGGGTCACGCCTCTCGTGCGTCACGACGAAGACCGGCGTGTGGCCGGTATCCCGACGGAGGTGATCGGCGTGAGCGACGATGCCGGAGGGTCCTCGCCGTCCGCGCCCGGGGCGCGGGTTGAGGATGCGCACCGAGCATCTTGGGAACGGCATCGTGGTGGTGCACCTCGACCGGGAGATCGACAACTCCACCGCCAGTCTGCTGCGCGAGTCCGTGATCTTGGTCGCGCGGTCGGCCTCCCGCCCCGACGGGTCCTGGATCTGGACCGGGTGACCTTCTGCGATGCCTCCGGGCGGGGCGCGCTGGTGGCGATCCGCAACGCGGTCGGCACCCCGCAAACCCGGGCCCGGGGCACGTTCGCGCACCGGGCACAGGCAATCCCATCCGCCGCTCCTCGAAAACCTGTGCCGATCAAGGTAGATATTCGCGGCAGAGTGGGGTATGGTTCCTGTCATCGAAGAGGAACAAGTCCAGCAGGCGCGGCAGAGGACGAACTGCCCGCACAGATGGATGACGCGGGCCGGGCGTGCCGGGGTCAACGCAGTAGAAGGGACCCCGGCAGCCGGCTCCGCGTCCGGCGGCCAACGGGCCGCCGTGAAGGCACGTCGCAACACCGCAAGTCGCAACACGGTAGGAAACACAGGTAACGCAGGTAGAAACACGGAAGGAGGGTCTCGGCACCATCGGGATCGCCCGCAGCGGGCTCCAGTCACGCCGCGCGGGTACCGCAGCCCCACAGATTGGACGGTGGTCTACGGTCACGCATCCGCGATCCCCGCGCCCCCGCCACAGGCGGCCGGCGCGGAAGTCAACCGGCCGCAGCGCCGGATAGATGGTGTTGTACCCCATGGCCCCGGCGCCGCCCTTCGGCGCCGGGGCCCCGTCGTTCTCCAATACGCGTTCGGCGTGCACCCAATAAGGGCAGCCACGACAGTACGGAAGGTTTTGTGAGAGGACCTCAGCCGGTTGGGCCCGGCACCCACCCAGCAGACCGCGACCCGCGCCCTGCCCAGCCCGGCCAGGCGCAGGACGACATCGACACCGGGCTCGACCGCAGGCTGGACGACAAGCTCGACGACGAGGACTACCCCGCCTACAGCATGGGCCGGGCCGCCGAGCTCCTCGGTGTCACCCCGGGGTTTCTGCGGGGCCTGGACGCCGCCGAGCTGTTCGTCCCGCAACGTTCGGCCGGCGGCCACCGCCGCTACTCCCGATACCAGCTGCGCCTGGCCCAGCGTGCCCGCGACCTGGTCGACCAGGGCACCGCGCTGGAGGCGGCCTGCCGCATCATCATCCTGGAAGACCAGCTCGCCGAAGCCATGCGCATCAACACCCAACTCAAGCGGCGCATCGACACCCGCCCCGACCAGGACACCGACCAGGACACCGAACGGGAC
>NZ_SMKK01000303.1 GCF_004348425.1 Actinomadura sp. 7K507 | reverse complement strand
GCCGGGGGCTCCCGGGGCGCCGGGGACGGAGTGGCCGCCCATGAAACTCGGGCTTTGGCTCGGGCCCTGGAGGTTGTCCGGCGGCCCGGACGGGGTTCCCTGCGCGCCAGAGTTTCCTGGCACGCCTGGGCCACCCGCGGCGGGCTCGCCCTGGACGCCCGGATTGCCGGGCTCGCCGGAGTCGCCGGGTCGGGGGACCTGCTGCCCGCCCGGCCTCTGCGACCCGGGTTCCGGTCGGGGCTGGCTTGGATTACTCACGCGACCTCATCAACAGGGGACAGCTGGTCGTTGCCGGGCGGGGGATCGCTCCCCAGCGGTGACAACGGCTCGTGCGCCGTCCGAAGGGTACTGTGCGGGCTGGTGAGCGGGGGGAGCATGTGCATGGCGAAGCATGTCCTGGCTGGTCAAACGCCCCCGCCGAAGGTTACGGCCGGCGGATCCTCCTCACTTGTCCACCGCTCGGGGCCCTGCTCCCCGTGGCCGGATACGTACGACATCGCCAGGTGACTCCAAGCGCAACTTTGACATACTTCCACCACATACACCCTGAATTCTCCGTATTCGCGGTCCGCGGCAGCCGGTCCGGCGGTGGCCATGACGCCCCCCGCGTAGCGGCCCAGCTCCATCCCTACATACGTAGGTGACGTGCGTCAGGGGTTCATGCCGGCGGACACGGCGGGGCAGGCGCCCCCGGTCGCCGGGACGGGTCTCCACTTGCCAGGACGAGCCCGTCTACGTATCGTTGCGATGTATCGAGCCGATACATTGGCGCGATACATCGAGTCGAGACATCGACTCCGCTGAGGAGGGCACCGTATGGCGGCCAGGAAGGGCGCGGGCGTGCTGGAGCTCGCCGTGCTCGGGTTGCTGCACGAGTCCCCGATGCACGGCTATGAACTGCGCAAGCGGCTCAACGGCGTGCTCGGCATGTTCCGCGCGTTCTCCTACGGCTCCCTCTATCCGTGCCTCAAGCAGCTCCTGACCAACGGGCTGATCATGGAGGACCGGCCGGAGGAACCGAACGCGGCGCTGGCCTTGCAGAGCCGCCGGTCCAAGATCGTCTACAAGCTCACCGCCGACGGCAAGGAGCGCCTCCAGGAACTGCTGACCGAGGCCGGTCCGGCATCGTGGGAGGACGAGGGGTTCGGCGTGCACTTCGCCTTCTTCTCGCACACCCGCGCCGACGTCCGGCTGCGGATCCTCGAAGGCCGGCGCAGCCGGCTGGAAGAGCGCCTGGAGAGCTTCCGCGCTGCCCTGGCACGCACTCGCGAACGGGTCGACTCCTACACCCTGGAACTGCAGAGCCACGGGCTGGAGTCCGTCGAACGCGAGGTCAGGTGGCTCAACGAGCTCATCGGGCGGGAGCGGGCCGAGCAGGAACAGCAGGCCCGGAACGAACAGCAAGCCGAGCAAGAACAGCAAGAACAGCAAGACAGGACTTCAGAAACCATCGCACAGGACATGCCTCGGGAGAACGACCGCTGATCGGCGGCACCGGGGTCGGGTGAAGAACACCACATGTTCCGCACAAGAGAAGGAGCAACCGGAATGGGTTCGGTGCGCGTAGCCATCGTGGGTGTGGGCAACTGCGCCTCTTCGCTCGTCCAGGGTGTCGAGTTCTATAAGGACGCGGCCCCCGAGACGCGGGTTCCCGGCCTGATGCACGTCCAGTTCGGCGACTACCACGTGGGCGACGTCGAGTTCGTCGCGGCGTTCGACGTGGATGCCAAGAAGGTCGGGATGGACCTGTCCGAGGCCATCCACGCCAGCGAGAACAACACGATCAAGTTCGCCGACGTCCCGCCGACGGGTGTGACCGTCCAGCGCGGCCCCACCCATGACGGCCTCGGCGAGTACTACCTGGACCTGGTCGACGAGTCGGACGCGCAGCCGGTCGACGTCGTGCAGGCGCTGAAGGACGCCAGGGTGGACGTCCTCGTGTCCTACCTGCCGGTGGGCTCCGAGGAGGCCGACCGCTACTACGCCCAGTGCGCGATCGACGCCAAGGTGGCGTTCGTCAACGCGCTGCCGGTGTTCATCGCCAGCGACCCGGAATGGGCCGAGAAGTTCACCGAGGCCGGTGTCCCGATCGTCGGCGACGACATCAAGTCGCAGGTCGGCGCGACCATAACGCACCGCGTGATGGCCCGGCTGTTCGAGGACCGCGGCGTCGAGCTGCTGCGCACCTACCAGCTCAACTTCGGCGGCAACATGGACTTCATGAACATGCTGGAGCGCAAGCGCCTCCAGTCCAAGAAGATCTCCAAGACGCAGTCGGTGACCTCGCAGATCCCGCACGAGATGGCGAAGGCCGACGTGCACATCGGCCCGTCCGACCACGTGCCGTGGCTGGACGACCGCAAGTGGGCCTACGTCCGGCTGGAGGGCAAGTCGTTCGGCGACACGCCCCTCAACCTGGAGTACAAGCTGGAGGTCTGGGACTCCCCGAACTCCGCCGGCGTGATCATCGATGCCGTCCGCGCCGCGAAGATCGCCAAGGACCGCGGCGTCGGGGGCCCGATCCTGTCGGCCAGCTCCTACTTCATGAAGTCGCCGCCCGAGCAGTACAACGACGACCAGGCGCACGACGCCGTCGAGGCCTTCATCCGCGGCGACATCGACCGCTGAGCCGCCGACTGGGCGAAGCGAAGGAGCGGTTCAGCCCGGGGGTCGGGGGTCGCCCCCTCGGACGTGACACCGACCGCTGAGAGCCTGATCACAAAGTTCCCCAGGGACGCCCTGGCAGTGGACATTCCGCTGTCAGGGCGTCCTTACTTCTGTAGGGAAAACGGTGATGTACCGCCCTCCGGTCACTCTGCGGCCCTACTGTGACACCGCCGGTGACTGCGCGCCAAGTGGCGAGTCTTCGAGGTGGGAACGATGGCACGCGAGATGATCAAGGTGACGGCGGGGCTGACGGGGCTCGCGCTGGGACTGACGGGATGCGCCGGGGGAGGTGATGACGCGTCGGCGGCGGGCCAGCCCCGCGATGGCGGGACGCTGCGGATCGTCGGCTCGTCCGATGTCGAGCATCTCGACCCGACGTCCGTCGCCAGCGTCGGCGCGTACGGGCTCGCCCGCACCTTCGCGCGGACGCTGTTCGGGACTCGGGCGTCCAACGACTTCCAGGAGACGATCCCGGTGCGGCCCGACGTGGCCGCGCGGATTCCGACCCGCGAGAACGGCGACGTCGGCAAGGACCGCCGGACGTACACGGTGCGGCTGCGCAAGGGCGTCCAGTGGAACACGAGCCCGCCGCGCCCGGTGACGGCGCACGACTTCGTCCGCGGGTTCGAGCGGCTGTGCAACCCGGCCTCGCCGTCCGCGGGCAAGGGGTACTTCATCTCCACGCTCAAGGGCATGGAGGAGTTCTGCCGGGGCTTCGGCTCCGTGGACGCGAAGGACGCCGCGGCGATGGCCGCCTACCAGCGCGAGCACGAGATCGAGGGCGTCCGCGCGAAGGACGACCAGACGCTCGTCTTCAAGCTGAAGGAGCCCGCGAGCGACTTCCTCAACCTGCTCACGCTGCCGTACACGGCCGCCGCGCCGCAGGAGTACGACCGGTACGTCCCGGATTCGGCGGAGCTCCGGCAGAACACGATCTCGAACGGGCCGTACCGGATCAGCAAGTACGAGCCCGGCCTGTCGTACCTGCTCACCCATAACCCCGTATGGCGCCAGAACACCGATCCACTCCGTGAACGCCATGTGGAGAAGATCCAGATCACCCTCGGGCAGGACTCGCCGGAGACCGTCCAGCAGCAGATCGAGCAGGAGGTCGCCGATCTCGCCTGGGACCAGCCCGTCCCGACGTCCGCGATCCCCCGGCTGCGCGACGACGACAGGTTCGCGATCAGGGAGACGCCGAGCAGCAGCCCGTACCTGGTGTTCAACACGCTCAGCCCGAGCAACGGCGGCGCGCTCGGAAAGCGCGAGGTCCGCCAGGCGCTGCAGTACGCCGTGGACCGCAGCGCCCTCATCAAGATCGTGGGCGGCCCGTCGGTGGCCAAGCCGCTGCACACGGTGATCCCGCCCGGCAACTCCGGGTACGCGCCCGCGAACCACTACCCGACGCCCAACGAGTCGGGCAATCCCGCCAAATGCCGCGAGCTGCTCGGCAAGGCCGGTCACCCCGACCTCACGCTGAAGTTCCCGTACCGCACCAACAGCGTCCACAAGCTCATCGCCCAGTCCCTCGCCGGGAACCTCGACGCCTGCGGCGTGAAGACCGAGCTCAGCGCCGACTCCGGCGGCTCCTTCTACGCCGGGACGATCTCCACGCCCGCGAACGCCCGCGCCGGCGAGTGGGACATCGCCGCCCCCGGCTGGACGCCCGACTGGTACGGCAACAACGGCCGCTCGATCATCCAGCCGCTCTTCGACGGCCGCACCTACGGGCAGAACTCCACCAACTACGGCGGCTATGACAACCCCGAGGTCAACGCCCTCATCGACGAGGCCCTCACCGCGCCCGACCCGTCCCACGCCGGCGGCTACTGGCAGCAGGCTGACCAGAAGATCATGGAAGACGCGGCGATCGTCCCGCTGCTCAACCGCTCCCACACGATCTTCCACTCGTCCCGCGTCCACGGCGCCTTCTTCCTCCCCACCACCGCGGGCTACGACTACACCCGCCTTTGGCTCACGGACGATTAGCAGCACATATGGTGATCGGATGCGAGCTGGGGAGTTGCGGGAGATCCTGCGGGGGCGGGACTTCCGGCGGCTCTACGCGACCCGGCTGGCCTCGCAGTTGACCGACGGCGTCTTCCAGGTGGCGCTGGCCGGCTACGTGTTCTTCTCCCCCGAGCGGCAGACGACGGCGGGCAAGGCCGCGGCGGCGTTCGCGGTGACGTTGCTGCCGTACTCGGCGCTCGGGCCGTTCGCCGGGGTGTTCATCGACCGGTGGCGGCGCCGGCAGATCCTGGTGTGGACGCCGGTGCTGCGGGCCGTGCTGGTGCTCTTCGTCGCGGGCCTGGTCGCGGCCGGGCAGGACGGGGCGGTCTTCTTCCTCGGCGTGCTGGTCGTGCTGGGCGTCAACCGGTTCTTCCTCGCGTCCCTGTCGGCGGCGCTTCCGCACGTGGTGAGGCGCGATCAGCTGGTCACGGCGAACGCGTTCTCGGTCACGTCCGGGACGGTCATCGCGTTCGTCGGGGGCGGGATCGGCTACCTGCTGCGGCTGCTGTTCGGCTCCGGGAACCACGGGACGGCGCTGATCCTGGTGGCTGCGGCGGGGCTGTTCCTGCTGGCGGGCGCGATCGCGACGAGGCTGCCGAAGCGGCTGCTGGGGCCGCACCCGTCCGAGGACGCCGTGCCGGCGCTCGCGAAGCCGGACGCCCCGCGCCTGGTCGAGGCGCTCCGCACCGTCCTGGACGGCCTGGTGGACGGCGGCCGGCACATCGCGCGGCGCCCGCAGGCGGCGCTGGCACTCGCCGCGATCTCCTTCCACCGGTTCCTCTACGGCATCGTCCTGATCATGACGCTGCTGCTGTGCCGGAACCACTTCGCGGACGACCCCGACGAGGGGCTGCAGATGTTCGCGGTGATGCTCGGCGTCTCCGGCGCCGGCTTCTTCGCCGCCGCGCTGATCACGCCGCTCGTCGTGCGGCGGATCAGCAAGCAGGCGTGGGTGGCGTGGCTGTTCGGCGCGGCTGCCGTGAGCCTCCTGGTGCTGGGGATGCCGTTCACCAAAGCCCCTTGGGCGGCCGCCGCGTTCGCGCTGGGCGTCGTGTCGCAGGGCGTGAAGCTGTGCGTCGACACGACGCTGCAGGAGACGATCGACGACGCCTACAGGGGCCGGGTGTTCGCCGTCTACGACATGCTGTTCAACGCGGTGTTCGCCGCGGCGGCGGCGGTGGCCGCGACTTGGCTGCCGTGGGACGGGCGCGCCGCCCTCACGCTCCTCGTCGTGATCGCCGCGTACGCCGCGGGCGCGCTCGTCTACCGGTCGGCCGCCGCCCGCCGGCCCGCCCACGTCCTCGGCTGAGCCGCGCTCAGAGGGATTCGGCGATGGCGTGGAGCGCGGCGGCGATGTGGAGGACCTCGTCCTCGGTGCAGATGTACGGCGGCATCGTGTAGACCAGCCTGCCGAACGGGCGGAGCCAGACGCCGTGCGCCATGGCGATCTCCTGGGCGGCCGCGACGTCCACCGGTTCCCGCGCCTCGACCACCCCGATCGCGCCGAGGACGCGGACGCCGGCGACGCCGGGGAGGTCCGCGGCGCCGTCGAGTTCGCTGGTGAGGATCGCCTCGATGGTGTCGACCTCGTCCCGCCAGTCGCGGGACAGCAGCAGGTCGATGGACGCGGAGGCGACGGCGGCGGCCAGCGGGTTGGCCATGTAGGTGGGGCCGTGCATGAGGGCGCCCGCCTCGCCCGACGTGATGCCGTCGGCGACATGGTCGGTGCACATGGTGGCGGCCATGGTCAGGTAGCCGCCGGTGAGGGCCTTGCCGAGGCACATGATGTCGGGGGTGACCTCGGCGTGGTCGCAGCCCCACAGCTCACCCGTCCGGCCGAACCCGGTCGCGATCTCGTCCAGGATGAGGAGGAGGCCGTGCTCGTCGGCGATGTCGCGGAGGGCGCGCAGGTATTCGGGGGCGTAGAAACGCATGCCGCCCGCACCCTGGACGATGGGCTCGACGATGATCCCGGCCAGTTCGCCCGCGTGCTCGGCGGCCAGCCGGGACACCTCGTCCAGGTAGGCCTGCTCGGGCTCCGCCGCGTAGCCGAGCGGCGGCGCCGGCGCGAACACGTGCTCCGCGAGGACGTCGCTGAACAGGTGGTGCATCCCGTTCACCGGGTCGCAGACGGCCATGTCGCCGAACGTGTCGCCGTGGTAACCGCCGCGGACGGTGAGCAGCCGGTGCCGCTCGGGACGTCCCCGCGACCGCCAGTACTGGAGCGCCATCTTGATCGCGACCTCGACCGCGACCGACCCGGAGTCGGCGAAGAACACCTTCGTCAGCGGCTCCGGCGTGATCTCGACGAGCCGCTCGGCGAGCCGGACCGCGGGCGGATGGGTGAGCCCGCCGAACATCACGTGCGCCATCTTGCCGAGCTGCCCGGTGACGGCCGCGTTGAGCTTCGGGTGGTTGTAGCCGTGCACGGCCGCCCACCACGACGACATCCCGTCGATCAGCTCGGTGCCGTCCGCCAGCGTCAGCCGGACGCCGTCGGCCGACACGACCGGCAGGACGGGCGCGGGCGCGGGCATCGGGGCGTACGGGTGCCAGATGTGCTCCCGGTCGAACTCCAGCATCCGCTCGGTCTCGCGCGGGCTCATCCGCCCCAGCTGAAGCGGGATCATTCGCCCGGTCCCCCGATGCCCTCGGCGGCGGCCCAGCGGCGGAGCTCGTCCGCGGCCGCGTCCTTGCCGATGATGCCCTGGTCGAGGCGGATGTCGAGCAGGAACCGGTACGCCTTGCCGACGAGCGGCCCGGGACCGATGCCGAGGATCTCCTGGATCTCGTTCCCGTCGATCTCCGGGCGCATCGCGGCAAGCTCCTCCTCCTGCTCCAGCCGGTCGATGCGCGCTTCCAGGTCGTCGTAGGTGCGTCGCAGCCGGTCGGCCTTGCGCTTGTTGCGCGTGGTGCAGTCGGCCCGGGTCAGTTTGTGCAGGCGGGTGAGCAGCGGCCCGGCGTCGCGGACGTACCGGCGGACGGCCGAGTCGGTCCACTCGCCGGTGCCGTAGCCGTGGAACCGCAGGTGCAGCTCGACCAGCCGGGACACGTCCGAGACGACGTCCTTGGGGTAGCGCAGCGCGGTCAGCCGCTTGCGGGTCATCTTCGCGCCGACGACCTCGTGGTGGTGGAACGAGACCCGTCCGCCCGCCTCGAACCGGCGCGTGCGCGGCTTGCCGATGTCGTGCAGGAGGGCGGCCAGCCGCAGGACGAGATCGGGCCCTTCTCCATGCATTTCACCGCCCGAACCTGCCTCTTGGGCTATGGCCTGCTCCATGACGATCAGCGAGTGCTCGTAGACGTCCTTGTGCCGGTGGTGCTCGTCGATCTCCAGCCGCAGCTTCGGCAGCTCCGGCAGGACGTGCGCGGCGAGGCCGGTGTCCACGAGCAGCGCCAGCCCCTGCCGTGGGTACTGCCCGCAGACGAGTTTGGACAGCTCGTCCCGCACCCGCTCGGCGGAGACGATCTCGATGCGGCCGGCCATGTCCGTCATCGCGCGGACGACGTCGGGCGCGACCGTGAAACCGAGCTGCGAGGTGAACCGGGCGGCGCGCATCATCCGCAGCGGGTCGTCGCCGAACGAGTCCTCGGGCTTGCCGGGCGTCCGCAGCACCTTGTCCCGCAGGTCGGTGAGCCCGCCGAACGGGTCGACGAACTCGTGTCCGGGCAGCCGCGCCGCCATCGCGTTCACCGCGAAGTCGCGGCGCCGCAGGTCCTCCACGAGGGACGTCCCGTACGCCACGTCGGGCTTGCGCGACTTCGGGTCGTAGGACTCGCTGCGGTACGTGGTGACCTCCAGCTCGACGCCGTCCTTGCGGAGGCCGACCGTGCCGAACTCGATGCCGATCGTCCAGTGCGCGTCCGCCCAGCCGCGGATGATTTCCAGGGTGCGCTCGGGCGGGGCGTCGGTGGTGAGGTCGACGTCCTTGGTGGGACGGCGCAGCAGCGCGTCCCGGACGGGGCCGCCGACCAGCGCCAGCTCGTGACCGGCCGCCGCGAACCGGGCGCCGAGATCGTCGGCGACGGGTGCGATCGGGCGCAGCAGCTCGGCGATCGCGGTGCGCCGCGAGGGCTCGGGGGTCACGTTCTGGTTGGGCACGGCCATCGAGCGTATTTCCTTGGTTGACGGCTGACAAAGGACTTATCCGGTGATCGGCGGGCGTCCGGTGCAGGACGGGACCCTTCACATGCCGCGATCCCCGGGTTACGTTCTGGACACTCCGATGTCGCCAGCGCGACCGCCGGGTGAGCCTTCCGCACGACAACGGTAGCGGGATACGGAAGGACCACGTCCGCCGCATGCGCGGCCGAGGCGCAGCGTGAGGGTTTTACGTGACGTATGGCGAGGGTTAAACCGGACGTCTCGGGTATGTGGGGATATCCCTCGCAGAGTGCGATCCAGGGGGAGACAGGGTAACCAGTGACCGGGGGGAGCGGGGCGACCCCCGCGGGATGGAGCCGATCATGAAGGACGCTCTGACCATCCACCGCGCGCTGCTCGAATGGGAGGCCGTACACGAGATCGTGCGGCTGCCCATCGCGCTCGCCCACGCCGACGAACTGCCGACGTCGCTCGGCCTGCCGGCGGACCGGTGCCTGGTGACGCGCGTCTACTCCTGCGACGGCGCCTACGGGGACCGGTTCCTGGCCGGAGTGATCGTCCCGGCCGGTGAGCGCCCGTCCATGGAGGCCGTGCGGCTCACCCTGGGAGCCAGGACCGTCCGCCCGGCTCCCGCCGACGTCGTCAACGCCGTCACCGAGTACGCGGCGGGCCTGGTCTGCCCGCTTCTCCTCCCAGAGGAGATGCCGCTGTTCATCGACCAGCGGGTGATGGACGCCCTCCCCGCCGACGACGTCATCTACACGGCGACCGGCGAAGCCTCCACCGCCCTGGGAATCCGGGGCCGCACCCTCTTCGCCCTGTGCCACGCGAAACCAGCGGACCTCTCCGCCCCGGCC
>NZ_SMKK01000302.1 GCF_004348425.1 Actinomadura sp. 7K507 | reverse complement strand
CGACTGGCTTAGACACCCAAGATCATCGGGGACCGCGTTCGTCGTTCACAACCCCCCGGGTGCCACCCGCCGTTTGGCCTGCCGATCTACCGGCTCATCTCAGCATCTGAGAACGCATTAGCCCTGGGATCGAGTGCGGCAGGGGACGCGGGATAGTGGCAGGGATCACCCGGAGGGGCTGTGGTGGCGAACTTGTGTCAGCTGCCATCGAAATACTCAGGCGAGAAGACCTCGCCGCCATCGTGAAGTGCCGCGCGTTGGTCGGCGTTGTGCGGATCGAGGAGTGACGCAGGGTGCTCGACCTGTACACCGAAGGCTGCGGGCGTTGGGAGCACCCGTGCGCGTGATCGGCGTGACGACGTTGAAGCGGTGACCCATGAGCTAATGCTTCAGCGTGCGCCACTTTCGGATCGAGTTCTTGTACTGCTCGGGCATGTGGAGGTGCTCTGCCTCCCCGAAGGGGACGACCGAGAGGGCCTTGTGCTCGTTGGAACTGCTCGCGGTCTCCGAGCCCGAGTAGTGTGCACCGTAGGTCACGATGAAGACGTGCCGCATCGGGGTGATCTCGTACACCCAGGTGTCGATGATCGATTCAACCTTGACGGTGAGGCCGAGTTCCTCCTGAACTTCTCGTTCGACGCATAGTTCGGGTGCTTCGCCCAGTTCCAGCTTGCCCCCGGGCAGTTCCCACTCCTCTCGCTCGTTCTTCAGGAGAGGGATCGAGCCGCCGATGTCGATGACCAACTTCACCGATACCGGAAGCTGGTATTCGAAATACCCGGGGTTTCGTTCGACAAGGTATGGTCGGTGTTCGGTGCTGCTCATCTGATGGCCGCCTTCAGGTCGTCTCGGGGTACCGCAGAATTTCAACCAGAAGCTAGCACGGGCGCCTGCCGGGAATATGGCCTTCCCCGAACATCGGGAGTAACGATCATATCTCCAGCAGGAGGGCGGCAATGTCGTCGCTTTTCTTGAATTTTCCGGAAGCTTCGGTGGTGAGGGTTTTCTCATAGGCGCGGACGTCGCCGATGACCGAGGAGATGTTCTTCCGCCGGCAGGCTTGCAGGAGGTCGTGCCAGGTATCGAACAAGTGGTATTCGGACACGGCCCGCGCGAGTCCGTCGGTGGACAGCAGGACGGTGTCGAAAGGCGCGCTCCGCCGTGCTGCGAGTGTGTGGATGAACAGGTTTCCGGCCGGGTGCCCGGAGAACACCGACTCGCCGGCGATCCCGTGGATGTACTCGGCCCGTCGCCGCTGCATGGCGGCCGTTACTTCCTCGTGCGTCAGTGCCTGCGCCCGGGCGCTCGCCACCGCCGCAGCCTCCCGCTCGTCGAAGAACTCCGTGGTGACATCCAAGAGGCCAGAGTCGCCTGCGACGAAGCCCACGGCATCTCCGACACGTGCCAGCTCGAGCGCGTCGTCGTTGACGAGGAGGACCGCGAGAGAGCAACAGGGATGCTGCCGCATCTCCGCCAGATCGAAATTCTGCAGCTCACGAATCATGTCGCGCTGGACATCGTGCAGCAGTCGGGCCGAGGCGGTGTAGTCATGCGCGGAGCCCGCCCTGTTCAGAGCCTGGTGCACGTGGTCCACCAGCCAGTGAACATTGGACAGCGCGGGCAGGCTCCGTTCGCCCCGGAAATCGGACGCGCCGTCGATGACCCACGCGAGGTTGCCGGCCACGCCGGAGCGGTCCTCGCTGGGCCGACCCGCCGAACCCGCGTCTTCGCCTCTGTCCACGAGCCTCATGGATTACCTCTTCAGTAGGTAAGGAACGGCCAGCATAAGAAAGCCCACCGCGTACATGCAGGCGATTCGCCAAGTGGATTTCGTGCTGACCAGAGAGAATGAGGCGAACACCACTATGAGGGAACCTGCCATGGCCTGAATCAGGCGAATCCCGTCGGCCTGGCTGGTCTTGCTGGCAATGTTCGCGGTCGCGGCCACGAATGCCACCACAGCGGCCAGTAATCCTAGCAGCTGCAGCTGCTGTGCTTTGAATTCCGCTAGTTCCCGGCGATTCTGCTCTAGCTGGTCATTCCAATGTGAACGTTGCTGAAGCAGGTCGATGCGGACTCGCGTGGCCTGGTACTCGGTGAGCCTGCGGTGATAATCGACGGACGTCCTTGGCTCGAGTTCGATCGCCTGCCCTACCGCGATTCTGGCCGATGCGTAGTCGCCCCGGAGGGCTAGCAGCCTCGCTTTCGTCTCGAAGTAGTGACCGGTCCGCCCACGGGTGATCGCGATGGCGCGATCGACGGCCCGTCCGGCTTCGCCCAGCTCCTCGGTGACGACCGTTTCGCTGCGTTCGAAGTATTCGACAATGAAGGCGGCCAGTTGATGAATGACTCCTGCAACCTCGGGCATGAGTTCAGCCGCCTGCCGGGAGTACTCCACGGCGCTCCGGAGGTTCGCCGTGTCGCCCTTGTTCTTCGCGATTATTGCATGGAAGGTATAAACGTAGGGTTCGCCGGCGAATTCCTCTGCATACCGCCGGACCACCGCCTCATATTCTGCATATCTCTCCTCTCGGCGTAGGCGGAGCAGCCAGCCGTACAATGCCGCAAAGCGAACAGAGGAATTGAGGGTCGTGTCCTTGACCAGTTTGCGCAGTCGGCGTTCGGGCTGCGCGAGGCCCTCGACGACCCGCCGTATCCCGGTCGAGAATTCCTGGGTAGTGGAGGCGGGGAGGGATTCAAGTTGCCGGACCAGCCTTGACCGCGTCGAGGCTTGTCGGTTCCCGCTGTTGTTATCCGCCATGAGTGCGCAGGGCCTGGGCCGTGATGACAGGGATGTCCGAACTGGCAAGTAGCCGTATCATCTGGCGGTCCCCGCTGAAGGAGCGCCGCCCATGAAGATAGCGGTGATTGTGCACGATGTACCCATCTCCGGCGCTCATTCTGACCACTCGTGGGGTATTTCGCAGTTTCCGTAACTCTTCGAGAACGGGCCATCCGCATGAGCTCAGCAGACGTGATCGGGCTATCGCGTCGTTGCGATATCTGAACCGGTAGCCGGCGGGGCCCAGTGGTTCCAGTACGGGTGCCTGCCGATCGGCTGAGACCAGGACCGCGCTGCGGCATGCCTCTGCGAGGTCTGGTAGGCGGGTCAGGCGGTGTATCGCGGGAGCGAGGTCCGCCAGGAGCGCCTCCCCGCCCTGCGCGGGAGCCTGTACGGTCAGCAAGGTCGCAAGTGTCGGAGGCGCGGCGACCATCGCTCGGTCGGTGTGGAGCGGCAACGCGTCTCGGCTGAATGCCTGACGTCCGGGATGGCCGATCGTAGAGGCCGAGGACGCCCCCTCTATTCGGGTGATGCCCACTGAATCCTCGTGTGGATGGTGGTAAAGCTCAGAAAAGGTGAGAAGCAACTCGATTAATGTGGGTAAGTCGCCGTCCCTGATGAAGACAACTCCGCTGGTGGCGAGCGTGTCACTCATGATCGCCGGGTCAATGGGAGCTCCGGTGCCATCGATGAGTCTCATAGAACTGATTTCGGCCAGATGTTCTGGCCGCCGGCATACCGGGCGAGATGCGGCTGGCTTTACTTCCTGTGAAGGCCGAAATCGGCCGTTCGAGCCTCGACGCAGGCGGCGTGGGGATCTGGAATCCTGCAACGGGGCCGCCCGGCCGGATCACGGCTATAAAGGTCATCGCGGGCCCTAATGACGCGCCGGAGGCGCGACATTAGGGCCCGCGTGACGGCGTGGGACAAGGCGACGACCGAGGCGACGGGCAGCGTCCCACATGCGCAGAAGTGATGGGGACGGGGCATCGGGCTCCGGGCCGGGCTGGGCGCCGATGAGTGCGAGGGACTTCTCCGTCCCGGCACGTGCACACGATGCACGCATGGCCGGGGACGCGCCATCCCAGGACATTGCCACCTGGATGAGACGAGCGGCGTACCGAAGACAACGGACGTCTCCCGTGAGTAGGCCTTATACACGCAGGGGTGCGGCTGTTTGCGTCCGGAGATGGGAGGCGCCTTGTGAGGGGTCTGTCGGCAGGCGTGTGACGGTGTGGGTATCGGCGCCCGTCCGAGCCGTGATCGCGCAGCGGTGGTTGCTGAGGTGGGGCCGGGGCCGAGTGGCGGTCATGCGCGGGACGGGAACTTGACGAGCCGTGCGGTCCGCCGTGCGCTCGTGTGATTGCGACGGCGGCCTGAACCGTCCTATCTGCATGGGTGGAGCGGATTCGCCACCTCGCCGGGATCGTGTGGCCGTGCGGCGACCGGATTTGGGCTGGAGCACTGGTGCTTCCGGACGTGCCGGACGGTGTGATGAGGGCAGGTGCCGTCGATCGCGAAACGGTCTTCATGCCGGTGCACACGGGCGGACCTTTGAATCAACGCGGGGATCCAGGCGTCCCCCGGTGCGGCGGATCGGGAGTGCGCGTCATGATGCCGCGGGCGGGGCTGTACGTCACCGTGGAGTGAGGTCGTGCGGCCCGCGCCGTGGGGCGCCGGGCGGTGTCGGGCCGAGTGGTCAATACCGTCGTCCGTTGCTGGGCGGGCACGGGACGAGCCCCGGCTTTCGTGGACGGCCGAGGCTCGAAGGGGCGTAGACGGTGGGGACGTCAGACCAGGTCGTGCGCGCTTCGCTTGACCTCACGTGCGAACGCCGACCAGGCAGAGGCAGTGAAGGTCAACTTCGGCCCGTCCGGATCCTTGGAGTCCCGTACCCCGATCACGGGGGACAGGTCCGCTACCTCAACGCACTCGCCACCCTCGTGAGCGCTACGGCTGCTCTTCCGCCACTGGACGGACGTGTTGGTACTCATAGGCTCTCCATCACTGTGGATATCAAGGCACGCGACTCCTCTACCGGTAGCGCGTAAGCCTTCAGCAACTCGTACCGTACGACATAACTCGTCACTCGCGTAGGCTTCTCGAAGAGCATTCCTTCACCGGCTGACTCGGTGTATGCGATGTTCGTGCCATCGTTGAACCCGAGAATCGTGAAACTCCCCGCAAGACCGGCGTGATAACCCGCGCTCCACGGAACCACGTTGAGCATGACGTTGGGACGGCGGCTACATTCCAGTAGATGGCCGAACTGGGTTCGCGTGATGTCCCGACTTCCAATCACGCGGTGCAGCACGCTTTCGTCAAGGGTAAGCCAGATCCGAGGTGCACTCTCTCCGGTGATGATCTCTCGTCGTTCCATGCGTTTCCGGATCAACTCCTCCGCTACGGTCTCCTCAACGTCGCGGAAGACGGCGCGAGCGTAGTCCTCGGTTTGGAAGAGTCCGCTGAGTAGAAGTGCATTATAGACGTGGATCGAGTCGGCCTTCTTCTCGCGCGTGCTGTACTCGGTGAAGCCCGGAGGGAGAATGGGCTCAATCTCGATGTCATTTGCAAGCTTCCACAAGCGCTGGTAGTGCCCGCCTGTCTTGAAATAGGTGTCGAGGTCTTGCGCACTCTGTTCGGAGACTTTGCGGCCGCTCTCCATGGTGCTGATCCACTGTGGCGTGCAGCCAAGTGCATCCGCGAGTTCCTTCCCCGTAAGTGCGTTCTCGCTGCGCATGCGCCGGAGTTCGGCACCGAAGAAGATGCGCGCTCGATTCTCGCTCATTTGGAGCCTCCGGGGGGTTAACCAGGCTCGCTGGTTGAGTTGATCTTGGCTCGGCTTGACCGGCACTGTCGGGCGGTCACTACCGCACTTTAACCCGGACTGTGAGTCTGATTGCAAGCTTTTCGACGCAACGACAGACAACGAGGTCCACGAGATGCATAAGAGGTTGGTATCAAACAATTCCCCGAGAACGGGGCAAATGCCCCTCATGTCCGATTGGCTGGGCGAGCGCTTGGACGATGGATTCGTCGCGCGCCGTCTCGCCGAGCTGACCGACTACCAGACCCTCAACGGCTGTTTGGGGGAGGTCCAGGCCCGGGACGAGGGTGAACTGTGGCTTCTCTGCGACGCCCAGACACGCCTGTCCGAGCGGGTCGCCCTCGCGGAGTTCACGAGGGGGCGGCTGTGACCACCCCCGAGCACGAGTCCCCGGCAGTCGAGTCATACGTCCGGCTGAAGGCCCTGGGAATGCACCTCAAGGCACACGGATTCACGATCGACTACGTGGCCGGCGGCCTGGTCGTCCGCAACATGACGTCCACCGCGCGGAGCTGCTGCGGTGCCCAAGCAGTCTCGGGGGACACGATCACGTGCCGACCGCACGAGGACGACGAGGGCCGCTACTGGTACTTCACGTCCTGGCAGCAGCCGATCGCAGAGTCCGAGCGGATCACCGACGCCCTGGTGATGATCAAGGGCTATCTGGGAGCCCCCGCGTGAACTCTCCCTACACGGGGGCATGGCCACTCAACCCAGCCGCCTACCTGGCTCAACTGAGGGCGGAGTTTCCGACCTTCGGCATCATCGCTGACCCCAGGCGCCCGATCTGGATGGCGGTCAGAGGTGACGAGATCTTCATCTGGGCCACTGACGGCGACGTCCTCCGCCAACGACTCCTGGAGATCTCAGGCCGATGAGCCTGGCCGTCCGCCTACTTGGCAGCCTTCTTCTTCGCGGCCTTCTTCGGAGGCCGCCACTGGGCAAGCTCTTCCCGAGAGAGCCCGGGATACCGCTCGACTTGCTGCTGAAGGTAGCCCTCGTAGGCGACGGCCGGGCTCAACCCGGTCATCGGGTCAACCTCGCTGTGCCACTGCTTCACCCACGGCAAGACCTCATCGAGGCCCGCCAGCAATGGCATAAGCCGCTCAAGCTCCCACCCATCCTCGGTGGTCCGCTCCTCGATCAACGTGACAAGCGCGTGCGCCTGCTCAGCGTGATTCCAACCAGCCCACCCAATGAGCAACGTCTTGTCTCCATCCGGGCTAGCCCCTGGATACGAGATGAAGCGCTCCTTGGGAACGTCTAGCTTCCCCCGATTTCGCCAGTACGAGTTCTTGACGAAGTCCGCGCTCGTGTATTTGGGCGGCACTTTGATATCGAGCCGCTCGCCGTCCTCATCCTCCTGACGCTGCAACCGCCATGTCTCTTCCCACTGCGCCCGCTTGCGCAGCCCAGAGTCCTTGTAGCGCAAGGCCGGAATGAACGGCACGTGCCCAGTGTCCAGGATCTCGGTGAGCACGTCGATCAACGCGACGTCATCACCCGCGTACAGCCGAGCCACCGACACGAAGTCGACGTCATCCTGTAGCCGGTCAGTCAACCGCCCAACCGTCATCATCCTCGGCTGCTCATGGCCGCTGTGGTCCGGCGCGAACCATAGCTCGTGAGCTTCACACCGATCCAGCAGCCAGTCTCGAAGTGCGTCCTTTTCCTTCTTCTCCCACGGATCCGTCGCCCAGCGGCGTTTGTACTCTGGCCGCTCGATTAACCCAATGGTCTGCGGCCGTCTCTCGATCGTCTCGATCCGCTTCTCCACCACTCGTCGGTAACTTTCCGGCCAGTGCTCAGGAACTTTCGTGATCGGCGTAGACCCATGGCGTGCGAACCATTGCGTCTCGGCCTCGCCAGCCGACACCTTCCGCGCTAGCATTATCTCGAAGGCACGCTCACCAAGCTTGACTCCAGGAACTGAACCCGGATCCGCGACCAAATCGGCTGCTTCCTCCTCGGTCAGCAGTCCATATAGTTGGTACACCTCCCAATCCAATTCTTCCTGGAGTCCGATCATCTTTGCTCGAATGCTTGCCCACTGGCCGTGGGCCTTATCGAGCACATTTGTTTCCGGGGCACCTTTAAGGCAAAGCTTCGAAGGTGTGACGGTTGCAATCTCTAGTGCGAGATTGTCGAGATTGCGTGCGATTCCTGTTGGGAAACGGAAAGGGAGTGGAAATTCCTTGAGTTTCGTACTAGTGAACTCGTGGCGATTCTCCCATGCCTCATCTTGTATGCCGCGCCCAATGCCGCTACCTCCTTTTGGTTGGCTCACCTGTTTGAGCCAGAAGCAGGCGGTCGAACTGTTCAATACGCCGGTCATTTCAATATATTCGGTTTCGCTAGCGTTGTCCTGAAGCTTGATGACAGGCGTAGACTGCTTAAACACCTTCCCGCCACGCTCCATGGAGAAGTGGGGGTGTGTCGCAACGAAGGCCATTGCGATGCCAAGATGAATGCCAAATCGTTCCGGATGCCAGCGGCTCCATTCGTACCATGTAAGGCCGATTTCCTCATGAGTGCCACCTGGCTCGCGTCTTTCTCGGAGGGCCGTGCGATGCATCCAGAGATGTTGGGCCGTGACGGCATCCTTGATGGTTGCTATAAGTCTGGAGTCGTAAGGAAAGAGCGCCTCGGTCGAATGGTCAAGGAACCAGTCTCGTACCATCTCGCCTTCGACAAGGGGGACCACATGTTCCTCGGCGACTCCGCGACGTTGCCACGCTCCGGGGGGCGCGAAGTATGCCTCGTCACTTCCCGTGTGAGCAGTCCTGCCGATTAGGCGTACGCGCTCCTTGACGCTCGTGTACTGGCCAGCTTCCAGCATGCTCGTCAGTGCCGAGGCGCCTCCACCCGTAAGTGACCACGGATGCTTGGTCAAGGCGCCAGGGGGGAGATCGGTGACGCTAAACCACGTACTTTCGCTTCCTGGTGTGCTCGTTTGTGCCACCAGGGCTCGCCAAACAAAACCGTGAGCGGGGTCATTGGGCTGGCTTGGCTCACCGCGAATCCCGAGAACGGCGCGGATTGGCTCATCACGGCGGTAGACGCGACGTCCGATCAGAATGACCGTGGGCGTGCCGTGGCCGGGGATGTAGGCGCCTGAGGTATCAATGACGTGCGTGAGTCGGATGGTCGGAAAGAATTCTTCGATGAGCTTTTTGCCGAATTCTCGCTTCATAAATGAATTGGCGGTTATTTGGCCAACATAGCCAGATCTTCTGCGATCCCGCCCCGCTCGGATAGCGAGTTGAAAGAAACGTTCTGTAAAAGGTACTGAAAGTGCATACGAGCCAGAAGCACTTTGATAGTAGCGGTAGTTGCTCTTCTCTATCTTGTCCTTGACGGTTATGTAGGGCGGATTCCCGACAACCACGTGATAACTGTTGATGCCCAGTATGTCGACCGTCTTGATGTAGTCACTTACATCTTCCGTGTCATAAGTGAATACAGGATCGATCTCGAGAAGTTCGCCGGCGCCGGAGATGTCCATGTAACCCTGATCCTGGTTCGGTCCACCTCGCCCGTGGATCAGAGAGTCGCCGACTGCGATGTTGATGATGAATTCGGGGGCGTCGGAGAATTTGTCGACGCCCCCAGTTTTCATAGCGGCGATGGCTAGGCGGAACCGGGCGATCAAGACCGCGAAGGGGTTCTTGTCGACGCCGTGCACCGAGTACAGGGTGCGGTGGATGAGGTCCCACTTGTCCACGCCCGGCGCCTGGGCTTGCCAGCGTTCGAAGATGTGGTGGAACGCGCCGAGGAGGAAGTGGCCGGAGCCGCAGGTCGGGTCGATGACCCTCAACCCACGCGGGAGGTTGAGTTCTTCGGGGCAGGCTTCAGGGGGTTCCGGGTCGAGACCGAACTCGTTGATGGCCTTGTCCAGCGTCAGGCCGAGGATGAACTCTTCAACGAACTCGGGGGTCTGGAGCAGGGCGTACTTCTTCTTCGCGTGCTCCGAGAGGTCCTGGTAGAGGTTGCCGAGGAAGCGGGTGTTCCAGTCCGCGTCGGTGAAGTCGTGGACGGGGACGGTCGCGGCCTCCAACTCCTCGTCCGGCAGGGGCGGGCG
>NZ_SMKK01000301.1 GCF_004348425.1 Actinomadura sp. 7K507 | reverse complement strand
GGGCTCGCCGGGGCGTTGCGGGCCGCCGAGCTGGGGCTGGACGTGGTGGTCGTCGAGTCCAGTGAGCACTACCGGCGCGGCAACAACACCTCGATGTCCACGGCGATGTTCCCCGGGGCGGGATCCCGCTGGCAGACCGCCGAGGGGGTCGACGACTCGGCGGGACGGTTCGTCGACGACATCATGGCCAAGACCGGCGGGCAGGCCGACGGGCGGCTGGCCTGGACCCTTGCCGATGTCAGCGCGCCGCTCGTGGAGTGGATGGCCGACTCGCTTGAGCTGCCGCTGTCCCTGGTCACCGACTTCAACTACCCGGGCCATTCCGTCCCGCGCTGCCACTCGGTGCCGGGACGGCACGGCTCCACCGTGATCGACCACCTGGCCCGCCTGGCGCGGAGGCACCCGAACATCGACATGCTCGTCCCCGCCCGGCTGGTGGACGTGGCGACAGACGAGTCGGGGGCGGTCCAAGGCGCGGTGGTGCGCTACCCCGACGGCAGCCAGGAGGAGATCCCCACCGGAGCGGTGCTGCTGGCGACCAATGGCTTCGGCGCCGATGGCGAGCTGGTCGCCGAGCATCTGCCGGAGATCGCCGATGCGCTCTACCAGGGCAGCGACCAGTCGCTCGGCGACGCGCTGCGGATCGGGGCCCGGCTCGGCGCGGCCACCGGCTACCTGGACGCCTACCAGGGGCACGGCGCGGTCGCCGCGGGCGCGGGGACGCTGCTCGGCTGGGCGACGATCATCCACGGGGGGATCCTGGTCGACACCTCCGGGCGGCGGTTCGGCGACGAGACCCGCGGCTACTCCGAGTACGCCGCCGAACTCGCCGCCCGTCCCGGCGGCACCGGCTGGATCGTGATCGACGAAACGATCTACGAGCAGTGCCTGCCGTTCAAGGACTTCCGCGACGTCGTCGAGTCCGGCGTCATGGTGTGGGCCGATGACGCGGCCGGGCTCGCGGAGGTCACCGGGCTGCCCGCCACGGCACTCGCCGAGGAGCTGGAGGCGTCGGCGTCGGCGGCACGCGGGGAGCGCGCCGACGCGTTCGGACGCGTCCGGTGGGAGCGGCCGCTGGCCGGGCGCTACAGCGCGGTGCGCGTCCTGCCCGCCCTCTTCCACACGCAGGGCGGGCTGCTGGTCGACGAGCACGCCGCCGTCGTCGACCGCCGCGACCGTCCGATCCCCGGCCTGTACGCGGCGGGCGGTGCCGCGGCGAGCATCTCCGGCCACGGCGCGGCCGGGTACCTGCCCGGCAACGGGCTGCTGCCGGCGTTCGGGCTGGCCTACCTCGCCGCGAACGACGTCGCGCGCCGCGCCTCCACCTGAACACGCACCACCTGAACGGGCACCTCCTGAACACGCACCACCTGAACGGGCACCACCTGAACGGAGGGGCGGCGCGCGCTGCCTAACTCTGGCTCACCACAGTTCGGGGTCGTGCTCGGTGCGGACGGACGGGTTGAAGGCGTCCCGCAGCGCGTCCCCCAGCAGGTTGAAGGCGACCACGATCAGCATGATCGCCAGCCCCGGGAAGACCGTGGCCCACCAGGCGAGCCGGAGCGTGGTGCGGGAGTCGGCCAGCATTCCGCCGAGGGAGAAGTCCGGCGGCTGCACGCCGAGGGACAGCATGCTCAGCGCGCTCTCCACCAGGACCATGACGCCCGCGCTGGTCGACCACAGGATGATCACGGGGCCGAGCACGTTCGGGGCGATGTGCCGGAACAGGATCGCGGGCGTGCGGACGCCAACGGTGCGGGCGGCGGTCACGAACTCCATCCGCCGGGTCCGCGCGACGGAGTCGGCGATCGTGCGCGCGTAGTTCACCCAGGCCCAGAACGCCAGGACGGCCATCATCGCGCCGATGCCGGGTCCGATGACGGCGGCCAGAGCGACACCGACCGCGACGAACGGGATGGCGAACTGGATGTCGGCGAGGCGCATCAGCACCATGCCGATCGTGGTCTCGTAGTAGCCCGCGATCAGGCCGAGCACGAGGCCGAGCACCGCGGAGGCGGTGGCGGTCAGCACCCCGATCATCATGCTGAGCCGGAGCCCGTACAGCAGCCGGCTGAACACGTCGCGGCCCAGGGTGTCGGTGCCGAGCAGGTGCGACCCCGACGGGCCCCGGCTCGCCTCCGCGAGGTTCTGCGCGGTCGGGTCGTGCGGCGACAGGATCGGCGCGAACAGCGCGGCCAGCACCAGCAGACCCAGCAGGATGAGGGCCAGCCGTCCGGACGCGTCCGACCAGACCCGCGCCAGCGTCTCCACCGCCCGCGACCTGCTCCGGGCGGCCGGCCGGGGGACGTTCGTCTTCGTGATGGTCATACCGCCGCCTTCATACTGCGCCTTCATACTGCGCCTTCATACTGCGCCTTCATACCGCCGCCTTCGTGCGCAGCCGTGGGTCCACCAGGCGGACGATCATGTCCACGCCGATGTTGACCAGGGTGATGAGCATGGCCACGCAGAACACGCTGGCCTGCACCAGCGGGAAGTCCTGGTTGGTCACGCCGCGGATGAGCAGCGCGCCGAGGCCGTTGTAGTCGAGCAGCGGCTCCAGCACGAGCAGCGCGCTGAACAGGAACGAGAACTCGATGCCGAGCCAGGCCAGCATGGGCGGCAGCGCACCGGGGAGCGCGTGGCCGAGCAGGACCCGCCACGGCGCGACGCCCTTGGAGCGGGCGGTCAGCACGTATCCCTCGCCGAAGGAGTCGAGCAGCTGGCCGCGGGCCATCCGGGCGCTGGTCGACACGGCGGTGACGGTGAGGGCGACCACCGGGACGACCAGGCTGGCGTACCCGGTGTTGCCGGTCGCGGGGAGCCAGCCGAGGTTGAGGGCGAACAGCAGCACGAGCAGCAGCGCGAGCCAGAAGTACGGGATGCTTCCGGTCACGAACGTCGCGGCCATGATCAGCCGTCCGCTGGGGCGCCCGGGGCGCAGCGCCGCGACCACGCCGATGCCGAACGACAGCAGCACCGCCAGGACGATCGCCGGGACCACGATCCACAGGCTCGGGCCGACGCGTTCGACCACCATCTGCCAGGCGGGCTGGTCGAAGGCGAACGACCGGCCGAAGTCGAGGGTGAACGAGGCGCGCAGCGAGTCGAGGTACTGCACGGCCAGCGGCGCGTCCAGGCCGAGGCGTTCGCGGGTGGCGGCGAGGACCTCGTCGGACGCGTCGGGCGGCGACAGCAGCGTCGCGGGGTCGCCCGCCATCCGGGACAGGACGAACAGGAACGTCGTCACGCCCCAGATCACCAGGATCACCAGCAGCAGCCGCCGGACCAGGTAACCGATCATCGGGGCGCCGCCACCGACTCCAGCAGCCGCTCCAGGAAGAGGCGGCGCTCGGCCGCGAGCCGTTCCCTCGTCTCGGGGCCCGGCTGGTGCAGCTCGATGTCCTCGCGGGTGACGGACCCGCGCTCGCTCAGCAGCTCCTCCAGGACGGCGAAGCGGTCCCGCAGCACCCACACCTCGGAGGCGACCTCCATCAGCGCGTCGAACAGCGCGTCCATGGGGACGTTGCCGTCCAGGTAGACCGGACGGTCGGCGGCGAATCCTGGCATGGTGTCACCCGCCTTTCTACGTGAGCGTGGGAGCGGCCAGCGGCGGCGCCGCGGGCGCGTGGGCGTGGGCGTCGGTGCCGCCGGGGGTGAGGTCGCCGGGATAGTGGCAGGCCACCAGGCGGCCCGGGGCGGTCTCCTCCAGCGGCGGGACGTCGGTGGCGCAGCGGTCCCGCGCGATCGGGCACCGGGACCGGAACACGCAGCCGGACGGCCGGTCGACCGGCGAGGGGATGTCGCCGGAGGGGACGATCCGGTGCTCGGCGTCCCGGCGCATCGACACCAGCGTCGCGGCGTACGGGTGCAGGGGTTCGGCGAACAGTCGCGCGGTGTCCCCGACCTCGACCACCCGGCCCAGGTACATGACGGCCACGCGGTGCGCGAGGTGCCGGACGAGCCCGAGGTCGTGGGTGATGAACAGGTAGGAGAGGCCGAGGTCGCCCTGAAGGTCCTGGAGCAGGTTGACCACCTGCGCCTGGACGGACACGTCCAGCGAGGCGGTCGGCTCGTCGGCGATGATGAGCGACGGGTCGAGCATCAGCGCGCGGGCGATGCCGACGCGCTGGCGCTGCCCGCCGGACAGCTCGTGCGGGTACCGGCCGGCGAACGACGGGTCCAGCCCGACCCGCTCCATCATGGCCGCGACCGCCGGGCCGCGGGACGCGCCGTCCCCGGTCTTGTGGGTGCGATGGTGGGTGCGCAGCGGCTCGGCGAGGACGTCCCCGATCCGCTGGTAGGGGTTCAGGGAGGTCGAGGCGCTCTGGAACACCATCGCCATCCGGCGGCGGACCGCGCGGCGCAGCGCGGCGCCGCGCAGCGCGGTGATGTCGCCGCCCTCGAACTCGATCCTCCCGGCGGTGGGACGTTCCAGCCTGATCAGCAGGCGGGCGAGCGTCGACTTGCCGCTGCCGGATTCGCCGACGAGCCCGAGGGTCTCGCCGCGCCCGATCGACAGGGACACGCCGTCCACGGCGCGGAGCGTGCGGCCGCCCGGCACGCGGAAGTCCTTCACCAGCCCGTCGACCCCGGCCACTCGGTCGCCAGCCACTTGCTCGCCGGTCACTTGCTCGCCGGTCACTCGCTCGCTGGTCATGGGCGCTCCTTGGTCAGGACGGCGCGCTTCCCTGCCGCGACGGAGCCGTAGCCTTCGGCGCGGATGCACGCCACCAGGCGTCCGGGCGCCACCTCCCTGGCCTCCGGGTGGACGGTCGCGCACGCGTCGGCCGCGCTGGGGCAGCGTTCGGCGAACGCGCAGCCGAGAGGCTCCTCGGACGGCGACGGCGGCCGGCCCGCGATGGCGTGCAGCCGGCCCTCCCCCGCGAGTCCCGGCGCGGACCGCAGCAGCGCGTAGGTGTAGGGGTGCCGCGGCCGGGCGAGCACCTCGGCGGTCGGTCCCTGCTCGACGATCTCCCCCGCGTACATGACGACGAGCCGGTCGGCGATGTCCGCGATCACCTCCAGGTCGTGGGTGGCGATCACGATGGACAGGCCCAGCTCGCGGTTGAGGTCGCGCAGCAGCTCCAGGATCTGGGCCTGCGTGGTGACGTCCAGCGCGGTGGTCGGCTCGTCGCAGAACAGCACGTCCGGCCTGGCCACGAGCGCCATCGCGATGACGATGCGCTGGGCCTGCCCGCCGGAGATCTCGTGCGGGTGGCTGCGCATCCGCGCGGCCGGGTCGGGGATGCCGACGCGCCCGAGCGTCTCGCGGGCCAGCTCGCGGGCGGCGGACGCGGACAGCTCCGGGTCGGCGGTGCGCGCCGACTCGACGAGCTGCGCCCCGACCCGCTTCATCGGGTGCAGCGCCCGCCACGGGTCCTGGAACACGATCCGCGCCCGGCTTGCCCGCAGCCGCCGCAGCTCGCGTTTCGGCATGGCGAGCACGTCCTCGCCCGCGCACTCGATCGAACCGCTCACCTGGGCACCGGGCGGCAGCAGCCGCAGCGCCGCGAGAATGGACGTGGACTTGCCCGACCCCGACTCCCCGGCGACCGCGACGACCTCGCCGCGGCCGACACCGAACGTCACCCCGCGCAGCACCCGCAACTCGCCGCTCGCGGACGGCAGCGACACCCGCACGTCCCGCATCCCGAGCGCGGCGCCCGGCTTGGGCGGGCCGGTCATGACCGCGGCTCCGGTGGGCGGCGCGCGAACGTCACCCACGGGTAGGAGCCCGGCCCCATCCCCTCCTGCCGGACATCGGTGAACCCGGCCGCCTCCGCGACGGCCACCAGATCCGCCTGCGCGGCGGGCCGCCACCACGGCTCGTGGCCGTGCTCGGCGTCCCAGTCGTCCAGCCACGCCTGGTACGCGCCGCGCCGCCGGTACGGGGCCACGTCGGAGAACACCAGGTCGCCGCCCGGCCGCAGCAGCCGGAACGCCTCGGCGAACACCTTCTCGATCGCGTGCGGCGGCATCTCGTGCAGCAGGATGAACGAGGTCACCAGGTCGTGGCCGCCGGCGGGCAGGCCGGTGTCCTCGGCCGGGGCGCGCAGCAGGTCCCAGCGCAGGCCGCGGTCGGCGGCGCGGCGCTGCGCGTACCGCAGGGACGCGGCCGACAGGTCCACGCCCGTGACCCGCGCGTCCGGGTACCGCTCGGCGAGCTTGAGCGTGTACTGGCCCGTCCCGCAGCCCAGGTCGCAGATCGCGCCGTAGTCGTCGCGCGGCGCCGCGTCCGCGACCTTCGCGCGCTGCGTGAAGATGTCGCCGTACGCGGGCACCAGCAGGTACCGGTAGACCAGCTCGTGGTGGACGAACCCCATGTGCTCGTGGCCGTCCCACCCGCCGCGGGTGCCGTGGAACTCGTACTGCCAGTAGCGCGGGACGGCCTCGTCGCCCCGGTCGGCGATCTCGCCGGGGGCGGGCGCGGACGCGAAGCCGGTGAGGGCGTCGCGGCGCGCGGCGAAGGCGTCCTCGGCGCGCGGGGTGAGCACCCGCCGGTTCCAGCGCAGCGCGGCGCCGACGACGGACTGCTCGGCCGTCCCGTCCAGCTCCGCCGACACCGCCTCGCGAAGCAGGACGATGTCACCGCCGCCGTCACCACCGCCGTCGTCACCACCAGCGCCGTCACCACCAGCGTCGCCCCACCCGGCCGCCTGCGGCGACGCCTCCACGCGGGCGCGGACGCGCTCGCGCAGCGGCGCCAGCGCGGCCCGCGTCCCGGCGAGGAACTCCAGCTCGGCGCGGCCGCGCTGCTCCAGCACCACGGCCGGGTTCATGCCGTCCGGCACCGCGGTCATGCTCAGCCCTCCTGCTTGGCGACGCCGTCGAGTCGCAGCATCAGCCCGTTGCTGTTGTCGAACCCGGTCACGCCCTTGCGGTGGGCGCCGACCGTCGGCGCGCCGTAGGTGTAGAGGACGTAGGACTTGTCGAGCAGGTGCTTCGAGCACTCGACGAGCTTCTGCTCGCGCTTGGCCTTGTCCAGTTCGGTCTGCTGCGCGGACATGAGGTCGTCCCACTCGGCGTCCTCGACGAACGGCTTCTTGGACGAGGAGACGTGCGAGAACGGGCGGTCGGCGTCGAAGATGCCCGTGTAGGACGCGCCCCGGTAGAAGATGTGCGCGTCGGAACCGGCGCGGAACGTCTTCACCCAGACCGGCACCTCGACCGCGTTGATCTTCGGCTTGAAGCCGGCGGCCTTGAGCTGGGCGCCGATCGCCTCGTACAGCTTCTTGTAGAGCGACATCCCGAAGATCTCGATCTCCGCGCCCTCCGCGCCGGCGGACCGCAGCAGGCTCTTGGCCTCCTCCAGGTCGAACGCGGGGCGGCGGAGTTCCTTGCTGTAGCCGAGCACGCCCTCGACCGGGAGCTGCCCGTCCTCCAGTACCCCGGAGCCGTAGGTCATGGTGTCGATCAGCGCCTTCACGTCGAGCGCCTTGATCGCGGCCTGCCGGACGCGGACGTCGTCGAACGGCGCCTTGGTCGTGTTGAGCTGGAACATGTTCTGGTTGCCGCTGAAGTCGGTGGCGACCGTCAGATCGTCGTGGTTCGCCAGCGTCTTGATCGTTTCGGCGCCGAGGTTCTGCGCCGCGTCGATCTGCCCGGCCTCCAGCGCGGACGCCATCGCGCCCGGGTCGCTGAAGTACCGCAGAGTGATCTCCGAGGCCTTCGGCTTGGTGCCCCAGAAGCCGTCGAACGCGGCGAACTCGATGCCGCGGTCGACCGAGAAGCTCTCGATCTTGAACGGTCCCGAGCCGATCGGCGCCTTGGCGAACCCCTCCGCGCCCTTGCTCTCCCACTCCTTCTTGGGCACCACGAAGATCTGGCCGAGGCGGCTCAGCAGCAGCGGGTCCGGCTTGCTGGTCTCGACCTCCACGGTGGTGGCGTCCACCTTGCGGACTTCCTTGACCGACGGGATCAGGGACGCGAGCGCGTACTGCTCCGCGAGGACCTCGGTGATGCTGAAGACCACGTCGTCGGCCGTCACCGGGGCGCCGTTGTGGAACGTCGCGCCCGACCTCAGCTTGAACCGCCACACGGTGTCGCTCTTGCGCGTCCACTCCTGGGCGAGGCGCGGTTCCGCCTCGCCGGCGCCGCGCAACTGCCGCACCAGCGAGTCGAACGCGTTGAACTGGAACGTGGTGTACTGCTCCTGCATCGGGTTGAGCGTCTCTTCGACGACGACGGTCCCGATGGACAGCGCCTTCCGGCCGCCTCCGGACGCGGAGCCGCCGGGGCCGCCGCAGGCGCCGAGCAGGCTCGCGCCCGCCACCGCGCCGCCGAGCGCGAACCCGGCGCGCAGGAAGCTCCGACGGTCGAGCGCGTTGATGGCAGCAGAACTCTCGCCCACTGGCTGCTCCTTCCGATCATTCGAATCACCCCGGCACGGGGCGTACGGGGTCAGGCGGTGGGGGTGGCGGGGGTAGCCGCCCGCACCCGGGTGTCGGCGTCCAAGATCGCGCCGAAGACGCGGCCGACGAAGGCCGCTCGCTCCTCGCCGAGCTGCTCCAGCAGCTCGCCGGACGGGCGCAGCGCGTCGAGCGCGCCCTCGTCCAGGCAGCCGCGCTCGTGGAGGAGGTGCTCCAGGACATGGGTGCGGTCGCGCAGGATCCACACCTCCGACGCCAGCTCGGTGAGCATCCGGGCGATCTCGTCGAGCCGCTCGGACTCCAGGTACGCCGTCTTGTCCGGGTACGCCGTCTTGTCCGCCATCACGCCTCCTTGCGGGCCCTGACGACCCACGGGTAGTCGCCCTTGCCGAGGCCGTACGCCTCGACGTCGCCGAAACCGGCCTGCTTGACCAGGCCCGGCAGGTCGGTGTGCAGGAAGGAGCGCATGAACGGCTCGCCCCGGTGATCGGTCTCCCAGTCCAGGACGACCGACCGGAACGCGTCATTGCGCTCGAACGGGGCGATGTCGCCCATGACCAGGTCGCCGCCGGGCTCCAGGACCCGGAACATCTCCGCGAGGATCGCCTCGGTGGCCTTCGGCGGGGTCTCGTGGAACAGCGTGAAGATCGCGACGAGGTCGACGGAGGCGTCCGGGAGGCCGGTGTCCTCCGCGGCCGCCTGGATCAGCTCCCAAGACAGCCCCTCGTGCGCGGACCGCGCCCGCGCGTACTGGAGCTGGGTCTTCGACAGCTCCACGCCGACGTACTGCGCGTCCGGGAACTCCCTCGACAGGACGGCCGCGAACCGGCCGTTGCCGCAGCCCGCCTCCAGGACCCGCCGGTAGTCGCGGCGCGGCGCCTCCAGGGCGACCTGCGTGCGCTGGTCCATCAGGTTCTCGCCCGCGCGGACGGCGCCGACACCGCCGGGCATCAGCACGTACTTGTAGCCGAGGTCGCTGATGACCACGCCCATCAGGTCATGCCCGTCCCAGCCGCCGGTCGTCAGGTGGAAACCCGCGCTGTAATAGGCCGGGGGCACGAGGCCGGAATTGAGCGTCAGCGAGCCGGGGGCGTCGTCCGGTACGTCCAGCCAGTCCTCGATGACGGGACGGGCCCGCTCGGCGGCGGGAATGGACCGGACGTAGATCTCCTCGGCGACGTAGCGGGTCAGCAGCCGGTCGAACAGCCAGGGGCCGTAGCCGCCGAGCGACTCGGCCACCGAGCGGCGGCGGCCCTGGATGTCCGGGGGCGGGTCGGGGACCAGCGACGCGTACCGCGCCCCGGCTGCGGGCTGCAGCACCCCTCCGGCGTGGTGCTGCAGGGAGCCGAGGAACTCAAGGCCGGCGCGGTCGCGCTGCGCCACGGGCACGTCCATGGAACTCTCCTTTCGATCGGGGGTGGTTCGGGGG
>NZ_SMKK01000300.1 GCF_004348425.1 Actinomadura sp. 7K507 | reverse complement strand
TCGCCGAGGTGGTGGAGGAGCTGCCGGAGGGGTGGGACACCGTGGTCGGCGCGGGTGGCCGGGGCCTGTCGGGCGGGCAGCGGCAGCGGCTGCTTTTGGCGCGGGCGCTGCTGGCCGATCCGCCGGTCCTGGTGCTGGACGAGCCGGCCGAGGCGCTGGACCCGGTGGCGGCGGACGCGTTGACCCGGGATCTGCTGGAGTGGCCGGGCGGTGGGACGCTGCTGCTGGTGACGCACCGGCTCGCGGCGCTGGACGCCGCCGACGAGGTGGTGGTGCTGGACCGGGGCCGGATCGTGCAGCGGGGCCGCCACGGTGAGCTGCTCGCGGCGCCGGGCGCGTACCGGGACCTGTGGGACGCCGAGCTCCTGGCGGCGTGAGCGGGCGGACCTCGTTATTGGACCAGATCGGCCGGTGGTGATTGGACCTGTTCTCCGGACCATTGCGCGGCCATGGTTGAGTCATGGAAACCACGACAACGACTCCGCACGGCGGCACCGCGTCCGGCGCGACCGGGACCGGCGGCACTGAGACCGGCGGCTATGTGCACGGATACTCCGGGCGGGAGGCGCGGCGCCTGGGCGACCAGGCCGACGCGCTGGCCGATCTGCTGCACGGCGGGACGTCCTACCCGGCCGGGAGCCGGGTGCTGGAGGTCGGCTGCGGGGTCGGCTCGCAGACGGTGCATCTGGTGTCCCGCTCCCCCGGCGCGGAGGTGACGGCCGCCGACGTGTCCGGCGAGTCGCTGGCCCGCGCCCGCGCCCGCGTCGCCGCGTCCTGCCCGGGTGCGCGGGTCGCGTGGGTGAACGCCGACCTGCACGATCTGCCGTTCGCCGACGACGAGTTCGATCACCTGTTCGTGTGCTTCGTGCTGGAGCATCTGACCGACCCGCATGCCGCGCTGGTGGCGCTGCGGCGGGTGCTGCGGCCCGGCGGGACCCTCACCGTGATCGAAGGCGACCACGGTTCGGCGTTCCTGCACCCCGACAGCGCCGACGCCCGCGCCGCGATCGGCCACCTGGTCGCGTTGCAGGCCGCCGGGGGCGGCGACGCGCTCATCGGGCGGCGCCTGCGGCCGCTGCTGGCCGGCGCCGGGTACGGCGGCGTCACCGTCTCCCCCAGGACCATGTACGCCGACGGGTCCCGGCCCGACCTGGCGCGGGCGTTCACCCTCGACACCTTCACCGCGATGGTCGAGGGCGTCGGTGACGAGGCCGTCGCGGCCGGGCTCTCCACGTCCGCCGACTGGGACCGCGGCGTCGCCGCCCTGCACCGCGCCGCCGAACCGGACGGGACGTTGTGCTACACGTTCTTCAAGGCGGTCGCGGTCAACCCGCCCGGGTGAGGCCGCCCGGGACGGGTCAGTTGTCCGGCAGGAGCGGGCCGAGGGGGCCCAGGTCGAGGTTGAGGTCGTGGTCGTCGAGGTCGAAGTGGTCCTTCAACCGCGTCATCGCCTCCTCCAGCCGCATCAGCGCCAGCCCGAGATCCTCGATCTGGTCGTCGGACAGGTCGCCGCCCTCGGCGCGGCGCAGCGCCTGGCGTTCCATCAGCTGGCGGATCAGCTCGACCAGGGTGAGCACGAGCTTGACCAGGTCGCGTTCCACGGTCTCGGGGTCGGACCGCAGCCGCTGCATCGTCCGGGACGAGCGTTCCCGCGGACCCGTCTGGCGGTCCGCGTCCCGGGCGGGCGCGGCGCGGACCGGGGCGTGCGCGGACGAGCCGCCGGTGCGGCCCGCCAGGATGTCGTCGGTGAGCGGGTCGCCGGCGGCGGGATCGGTCACCGACACCTCCCCCGTCACCGGCTCGCGGTCGCGGTCGGCGGGCTCATGGCCCGTCCGGTCGCGGTCTGGCCCGTCGCGGTCTGGCCGGGTCACGGTCGGTCCTCCTCGGGGAGCAGTTCGTCGCGGACGGTGGTGATCAGCGCCCGCAGCGACACCTGCACCAGGTCGACGCCCGCGATCGAGATCACCAGGTCGCCGGTGATGACCACGCCGCCGGCCAGCAGCCGGTCCAGCAGGTCGACCAGCGCGACCCGCTCCATCGGCGCGTCGCCGGCGTGGTCCAGTACGGCCGTCACCGGGACGCGTCCCCCGGTTCGGGTGCGGGCGTGGTGTCGGCGGTGTCGATGAAGGAGTACGGCGGCCACGGCCCCGTCACCTCCAGCTCGATGCCGGGCAGCCGCTCGGACGCCGCCCGCGCCACCGCCAGGAAGCGCTCGGCCCGGTCCTCGTCGACCAGGTAGGCGACGTTGAGGATCTGGGTGTCGCGGCGGCCCGACAGGCCGGGGTCCTGCGGCGGGTGGTGCCGGGAGGCCACGGCGTGGCCGGCGAGTTCGGCGTGCAGGCCGTCGGCCGCCTCGCCCACCCGGCGTCCCGCGTCGGCGCGGCGGCGGCGCTCGTCCTGCCGGCGCCGCAGGTACGCCGTCCCCACGCCGCCGCCCTCCGGCGCGGCGGCCGGCCGTGGGCCGGTGAGGGGCTCGGCCCTCGGCGCGAGCCCCCCACCGGGATCCGAGGGGTCCCCGTCGTCCTGCGTCCGGGGTGGCGGGTCGCCGCGCAGCGTCTCGGCGGACGCGTAGGCCTTCACTCCCCATTCCGAGCGGCCGGTGATGCGGTCCAGGACCGCGCCGAACCGCTCGCCCTGCGCCGCCAGGACCTCGGCTACGCGGGCGTCGTCGCTGTAGAGGGTCGCGATCCGCACCGGCGCGGTCGGCGCGGAGTGCGCCGCCCGGTCCACCACGTCGTGGTGGGCGCGGGCGGTGGCCTCCAGCCACGCCAGGTCCTCCAGGTTGGCGCGCAGCGCCGCCTCGCCGTACTCCTCCAGCCGGACGGTGCTGACCAGCGCGGTCAGCCCGCCCGCGACGACGCCGCGGACCGGTGCGCCCGCCACCCCGGCGGCGTCGCCGAGCGCGGCGGGGTCCAGGTCCCGGGCGACGCCGTACAGGTAGACGGCGGTGTCGCCGGCGGTCTGGGCGTCGGTCATGATCTGGGCTCCTTCCCGGCCGCCTTGCCCGCGGCCTTGCCCGCGGCCTTGCCCGCGGGTTCGGCCGCGGCGCCGTCGCCGGCCTCCAGGGCGGCCAGCCGCTCGCGCAGCAGCCGGTTCTCCTCCAGCAGGGCGCGGTCGCCGGCGTCGGCCTGGCTCTGGGCCTCGGCCTGGGCCTGCCGGGCCTTGGACGACAGCGACGGGTCGTGCTCCCACCAGTCGATGCCCATCTCCTTGGCCCGGTCCACCGACGCCACCAGCAGCCGCAGCTTGATCGTCAGAAGCTCGATGTCGAGCAGGTTGATCTGGATGTCCCCGACGATCACGATGCCCTTGTCGAGGATGCGCTCCAGCAGGTCGGCCAGGTTGGCCGAGGTCTTCTCGCCGGACATCGACCGTGCGGGCGACCGGGTCCCGGTCCAGGACTCACTCAATGGTCTTCAGTCCCTCTCCACTCGTCCGCGGGGGTAGCGGCGGGCGCGGCGGTAGCCGACCAGTTCGCCGTCCGCGTCCACCTCCGTCTCGTAGATCGCGAGGATGTCGGCGGAGTCGGGGATGCGGCGGGTCTCCACGACCTCCACCTGCACCCGCCAGCCGTCCTCGCCGGCGCGTTCCAGCCCCACCACGCATTCGGCGCTGCGGCCGGTCATCGCGGTGACGTGCTCGGCCGCCCGCTTGGCGGCGTCGGACGCGGACATCATCACGGGCCTCCTACCCGCCGGCCTGCTCGCGGCGGGCCTGCTCGCGGGCGCGGCCCTCGTTCAGCCGGCGGATCAGATCCTCCTCGCGCTCGGCGGCCTCTTCCTCGGTGATCTCACCGTCGGCGACCTCGTCGGCGATCTGCTGCATCTCCGCGGCGATCCTGCCCGGGTCGTACAGCTGCGCCTCGGCCTGCTCGGTCAGCGTCTCGGCCAGCCACATCACGCCGCGCACGGGTGCCAGCGGCAGCGTCACCAGCCCGGAGAACAGCCCCATCGCCTACTCCTCCGGGACGAAGTCGTAGGGCGGCAGCGGGCCGATCAGCCGGATCTTGACGCGGTCGGCGTGGTCGCGGGCCAGCTTGTCCACGGCCCGCTCGAACTCGGCGCGCCGGTCGGTGCGGACCAGGAACGAGGCGTCCAGCACGTCCTCCTCGCGGGCGGGCGATTTGGGGGCGGCGGCCTCGGCCGCCGGGGCGGCGCCGTCCAGCAGCACCTGCCCGTCGGCCTCGCGGAGCCGCTCCATCGACTGCGCGATCAGCTCGCCGAGGCGGATGCGGTCGTAGTAGACGGCGTCGGCGACGTCGGGCGGGACCTCGCGCAGCCGCCGCGACAGCTCGGCGATCTCCGGTTCGGACGCCATGATCTCGCGGAGCACCGTGTCCTGGACGTAGGTGGCCTTCAGGCGCAGCTCGACGTGGCCTTCCAGCCGGTCCAGGACGTGCCCGAACCGCTCGGAGTTGCCGGCCAGCAGTTCCTTCTCCACGGCGGCGCGGTCGGCCAGCGCGGCGCCGAACCGGAACGGCAGCACCACGGTCCCGGCGTCGACGAGCGAGTTCAGGACCCGCTGGTGCGCCACCAGGTCGGCGCGTTCGCCCAGCGCGCGGCCGCGCGGCAGGTCGCTGACGATCGCGGCGCACACGCCGCCGTCCTCGACCAGCGCGACCGGCAGGTCGTCCAGGCCGTTGACGTCCGCGGGCAGGGCCGCGCCCGAGCGGGTCACCCCGTACACGTACTGCGGGGTCCCGCCGTGCTGCGGGGTGTCCCCGGGGCCCGGGCCGCCGGGGGGTTGCGGCGTGGTCATTACTCCTCGTCCTCCTTCTTGCGGGACGAGCGGCGCCGCGCGGGCTGCTTGTCGCTCTCCTCGGAGTCCTCGTCGTCGCCGCCGAAGGTCTCCTTCAGCCGTTCACCCGCGCCTTCCAGGGCGCCGCGGGTCTTCTTCTTGGCGCCCGACTCCTGCGCGCCCGACAGGAACTGCGGCAGCCCCTGCGTGCCGTCGTTGGCGATGTCGAGGCGGTTCACGGCCTCGGCGAACCGCAGGTAGGTGTCGACGCTGGCGACGACGATCCGCACGTCGATGGTGATCAGCTCGATACCGACCAGTGAGACCCGGGCGTACAGGTCGATGACCAGTCCCTTTTCCAGGATCAGGTCAACGACGTCGGCGAGGCTGCTACCGGTGCCGCCGCGCTGGACGTAGTTGCTGCCCGAGGTCTGCTGGGCGACCGGCCCAGTCATGTCATCAACTCCCTTTTTGGGGGGTTTTGCCGTTGTTCACCTCACCCCTGTACCCGCACTGATCTCCCTAAACTGGGGACCCGGTTCCGGTCACCCGCCGGTCAAGCTGGGCACGAAAGCGCCCCCGCGGCGGCCTCCCGGTTCCGGAGGGCCGCCGCGGGGGCGCATCCGAACGCGCCGTCGTGCGGGTCAGCGTTTCCTTGCCGTGAGCCGCCCGACGACGACGCCGGCGACACCGGCCACCGCCACCGGGACGGCGCGCAGCAGCCGCCCGAGCGTCATCAGCTTGGCCAGCCCGGCCACCCGCCCGGGCAGCGCGGTCACCTGGTCACCGGCCTGCGCCACGCCCTTCTGGACGCCCTGCGCCGTTCCCTGTGCGGCGCCCTCGGCGCCCTTCGCGGCGCCTTCCGAGGCGCCCTTGGCGCCCTTCGCGGCCGCAGCGCCGCCCTTGGCGGCGCCTCCGGCGGTCTTTTGCGCGCTTCCCGCGCCGGCCTTGCCGGCCTGGGCGGCCTTGCCCGCCCCCGCCTTACTCGCGGCGGCCTTGCCCGCCTTTCCGGCGGTTCCGGCGGCGCCGGCCGCGGTCCTGCCGGCCTTTCCGGGCCCGTCACCGGGCTCCGAGGGGGTGTTCATCATCCATCCTTCCATCGGGGGGTTGCCGTCCCGGGGCGTCGCCCCGGGCGGGCCGGTCTCAGCCGCCGCGCAGCCGCGGCAGCACCTCACCGGCGTAGAAGTCGAAGAAACCGTCCTGTTCCGGACCGATCTGCGTCACGAACACGTCGTCGTACCCGGCATCGGCGTAGGTACGCAGCGCCGCCGCGTGCACCCGCGGGTCGGGGCCGCACGGCACCCGCCCGGCCACCATGTCCTCGGTCACCAGCTGCGCCAGCTGCCGGAACTGCCGGGGCAGCGCGAGCTGCTGCTTCGCCTCGCCCGGCACGTGGTCGCTGGACCACAGCCGCAGCGCGGTCCGGCGCGCCTCGCCCTCATCGCGGCCCCAGCACACCTTCAGCCCGCCCTGGACCGGGTTGCCCTCGCCGCCGCTGTGCCGGTACTCCCTCACCAGCTCCTCGTCGGGCATCATGCAGATGAACCCGTCGGCGATCCGCCCGGCCAGCTTCGCCGCCTTCCCCCCGAAACCCGACATGAAGATCGGCGGCGGCTCGTCCGGGAGCGTGTACAGCCGCGCGGTGTCCACCCGGAAGTGCTCGCCGCGGTGGGTGACCTGCCTGCCGGTGAACAGCCGCCGCATCAGGTCCACGGCCTCCTCCAGCATGTCCAGCCGCTCGGCGGCGACCGGCCACCGCGAATCGACGATGTGCTCGTTGAGGAACTCGCCCGTCCCGACGCCGAGGGTGAACCGTCCGCCGGTCAGCACCGCGCTGGTCGCGGCGGCCTGCGCGATCACCGCCGGGTGGACGCGCACCAGCGGGCACGTCACCGCCGTCGCGATCGGCAGCGACGTCGCCTGCGACACCGCCCCGATCACCGACCACACGAACGACGCCTGCCCCTGCTCGTCCAGCCAGGGGTGGAAGTGATCGGAGATCCACAGCGCCTCGAACCCGGCGTGCTCGGCCATCCGCGCCTGCCGCACCAGCTCCGCCGGCCCGTGCTCCTCGGTCGACAGGAAGTAACCGAATCTGGTCATCGACGGCTCCCTGCTCCCTCCGCGATCGCGGAACCGGCCTCTACGGCGACTACCCGGCCCTGCCCGGGCAAACATCCCGACCGGGACGCCGGGCCGGCCGAAGGGCCCGTCGAAGGGAACGGTTGAAACCGTCCGCCCGGGTATGCCGCAAGCCATGCCAGACCGCCACGGCACCCCCGACGACCGCGCCGGGCCGCTCCGCCGCGCCGCGCCCGCGGGCCCCACCCCGCTGCTGCGCCCCGGGCCCGCACGCCGCGCCGCCGAACCACTGGCCTGGTGGTCGGTGCTGCTGGCCGGATACCTCGCCATGGCGTCCGCGATCACCCCCACCGAGATGACCGTCGGGGCCCTGGCGGCCGCCGCGGGCGCCGCCGCGGCCGTGGCCGCACGCCGCGCCCTGCTCGGCACCGGCACCGCCCACGACCCCGAGGGCGGCCACCGGCCCGCCGCCGACCTGTCACCGCGGCGGCGCCCCGTCCCGCCGGCCAGGCTCCTGCCGCCGCTGGCGCTGCTGCCCGCCCAGATCGCCGCCGACACCGCCCGGATCACCGCGCGCGGCGCGTCCGGCGGCGGCTGGACGTCCCTGGGCGTGGCGCCCGGACCCGCCGACCGCGGCGTCGCCACACTGCTGATGTCCGCCTCCCCCGGCGCCTACGTCGGCGGAGTCGACCCCGAACGCGGCCTGCTGCGCGTCCACCGCCTCACCCCGCGGCCCTCCCCGTTCGAACGGCGCCTGCACGGAGCAGGCCTCCTCCACACCCCCCGCGCCGGTTCCGGCGGGGATCCCGGCTGGGAACCGGCATGAGCACCGGCGTGCTGAACACCGCCGTGCCCGCCCTCGCCGTCATGGCCGGCGCGCTGCTGCCCGCGCTGCTGTCCACCCTGCGCGGCCGCCCCGCCGGCCGGCTCGCCGGGCTGATCGTCACCGGCCCGCTGGTCGCGCTCGTCCTGGTGCTGCTGGCCGCCGCCTACGGGCGGCCCGCCTACCTCGACGTCGCCCTGGTCGTGGCGCTGCTGTCGTTCGCCGGGTCCCTGGTGTTCGCCCGGTTCCTGAGCCGGACGCTGTGAACGGGGAACGCCGATGACCCTCGCCCTGCTCGCCGACGTGCTGACCTGGTCCGGCGCCGCGATCGCGGTGGCCGCGGGGCTGCGGCTGCTCCTCACCCGCGGCGCCGCAGCCCGGCTGCACACCGTCGCGCCCGTCACCGCGCTGGCCGCGCCGCTGCTGATCGGCGGGCTGGCGCTGCGGCCCTGGTCGTCCTGGCACGACGTCGCCAAGCTCGCCGTGATCGCCGTGCTGCTGGCCGCCACCGGCCCCGCCGCCGTGGTCACCGCGGGCCAGGCAGTCGAACGCGCCGCCGGCAGGCCGGAGTGAACCCGCCGTGAACACCCCGCCGCCGACCGCCGCGTCACTGGACGCCGCGTCACTGGACGCGCTGTCGCTCGACGCGCTGTCGGGGCCGCTCGCCGACGCCCTCATCGCCACCGCCCTCGCGATGGCCGCGCTCATGGCGACCGCGGTCGTCCTCACCCGCAGCACCGTCCGCCAGGCGATCGTGCTGTCGGGGTACGGGATGGTCCTCGGCCTGCTGTTCCTCATCCTGCAGGCCCCCGACGTCGCCATGTCCCAGTTCGGCGTCGGCACGGTCGTCATGCCGCTCCTGGTCGTGCTCGCCCTGCACGCCACCCGCCGGCACCGCGCCGCCGACGCCGAGGCGGGCCGCTCCGGCGGCGGCGACGAGGGCGAGCAGGCCGCGGGCCCCGGCACCGGCGCCGGGCAGGACGGCGCGCCCGGCGCGGAGCACAGCGGGAGACACGAGGGAGGACGCGGCGGGAACGGCGGCGGGGAGGCGCGCCGGTGAAGGTCCGCGCCCGCCTCCTGCTGTTCGCCGCCGGCGCCGCCGGCACGGCCGCGGTGTTCACCGCCGGGACCCTCGGCCTGCCCGCGTTCGGCGGCGCCGTGCACCCCTACGGCGACCGCGCCGTCGAGCAGGCCCTGCGGCAGGGCACCTCCAACGCCGTCGCCTCGGTCACCTTCGACCAGCGCGTCTTCGACACCCTCGGAGAGGAGATCATCCTGCTGGCCGCCGCCGTCGGCGCCGTCGTGCTGCTGCGCGTGGTGAGCCGCGAAGCGCAGGACGAAGGCGGCTCCCACCGGTACGGGCCCGCCGAGGTGTCCGACGCGCTGCGCATCGTCGGCTACCTGCTGCTGCCCCTCACCCTCGTCGCCGGCGTCTACATCGTCGCGCACGGCCACCAGTCCCCCGGCGGCGGATTCCAGGGCGGCGTCGTCCTCGGCACCGCCATCCACCTGCTCTACCTCGCCGGCGACTACCCCGCCCTGCAGCGGCTGCGGCCCATCCCGCTGTTCGAGTCCGCCGAGGCCGTCGCCGCCGCCGCGTTCGCCGTGCTGGCCCTGGCCGCCGCCGGGCAGGCCGCCGCCGGCCGCGTCCCCGCCCTCAACACCGCCGTCGGCGTCGAGGTCGGCTGCGCCATGGTCCTGCTCCTGGGCAGGTTCTTCCAGCAAGCCCTGCTCGTCCGCGACGGCGGACCCGCCACCCGGACCGGCCCCCGGTCCGGCACCGACCGCAGACCCGACGCCGAGACCCGGGAGCCGCCGTGAGCGTCCTGCCCTACCTGACGGCCGGCTGGATCATGCTCGTGGGCGTCTACGGCGTCGTCACCAGCCGCGACCTCATCCACGCCGTGGTGTGCCTGTCGGTCACCCAGTCCGGCACCTACGTGCTGCTGCTGGCCATCGGCTACCGCTACGGCGCCACCGCCCCGGTGTTCTCCGACCGGCCCCCGCCGCCCGCCGGCGGGCCCGTCACCGACCCCGTCGTGCAGGCCATGACCCTCACCGACATCGTCGTCGGCGCCACCGTCACCGCCCTGCTGCTCGCCTTGGCCGTCCAGGTCGCCAAACGCCGCGGCACCCTGGACCCCGGCGCCCTGCGGTCCCTCGAATCGTGATCCTGCAGACCACCATCG
>NZ_SMKK01000002.1 GCF_004348425.1 Actinomadura sp. 7K507 | reverse complement strand
CCCGCAGCAGCATCCCCAGGAGCAGTATCCGCAGGGTCAGCATCCGCAGGAGCCGCAGAACGCCGACAGCCTCAGCTCCGAGAACCTTCTCGGTGAGCGGCGCATCGCGCCGTCGTCGGGCTGGCGGCGGGCGGTCTACAAGGCGACCGCCGGCGGCATCCACCCGGGTGAGTCGCAGAGCGACGTGCGCCGCAAGGACCTGATCGCCAGGGCGCGCACCGTCGTGTCGGGCGGGCACCACCGGGTCGCCGTCATGTCGCTGAAGGGCGGCGTCGGCAAGACGACCACCACGACCGGGCTCGGCTCGATGCTGGGGTCGTTCCGCGGCGACCGGGTCATCGCGGTGGACGCCAACCCCGACCGCGGGACGCTGTCGGACAAGGTCCGGCTGGAGACCGCCGCGACCGTCCGGGACCTGCTCAACAACCGGGACCAGATCCAGCGGTACGCCGACGTGCGCGCGTTCACCTCGCAGAACGAGGCGCGCCTGGAGATCCTCGCGTCCGACCGGGACCCGGCGGTCAGCGAGGCGTTCAGCGCCGAGGACTACGCCGCGGTCGCCGTCGTCCTGGAGCAGTACTACTCGGTCTGCATCACCGACTGCGGAACCGGCCTGCTGCATTCGGCGATGGCGGGCGTGCTGAGCCTCGCCGACCAGCTCGTCCTGGTCAGCTCCCCGTCGGTGGACGGCGCCCGCTCCGCGAGCGCCACCCTCGACTGGCTGGAGGCCCACGACCACGGTCACCTCGTCCGCAACGGCGTGGTGGTGCTGTCGATGGTCCGCAACCGCACCCGCAGCCAGGTCGACCTGGACAAGCTCCAGGCGCACTTCGAGAGCCGCTGCCGCGGCGTCGTCCGCGTCCCGTACGACGACCACCTGGAAGAGGGGGCGGAGGTCGAGCTGGAGCAGCTCGCCCCGGCGACCCGCGAGGCGTACCTGAACCTCGCCGCCGTCGTCGGCGACGGCTTCGCCTACCAGCGTCCCACCGAGGCGTGACGGTCAGGAGTACGGTCGCGACCTGTGGACGGCGTGTATGTGGGGAAGGCGGGGCCGGACGCCGCCGGTGATCACGGCTGGTTGCTCGGGCACTTCAAACCGGCCGGCGACCTCCGGCACAGCGACGAGGTCGAGATCAAGTGGGGCGTGCATCCGCGGGGGGAGCGCCGCGCCGCGTGGACGAACGGCGAGAAGCGGACCGCGCTGCTCGTCCTGATCAGCGGCCGGTTCCGGCTGGAGTTCCCCGAGGGGGACGTGGTCCTGGCCGAGCAGGGCGACTACGTGGTCTGGGGACGCGGCGTCGACCACTCGTGGCTCGCCGAGGAGGAGTCGGTCGTCATGACCGTCCGCTGGCCGTCGATTCCCGGCTACGCCGTCCCGGACACACCGGAGACGTGAGCCCGCCGCGGCGGTGGCGGTGCTCTGCGTTATGCGGTCGAAGGCAGTGGCCCGTGACCGCTATCGTGGGCGTGGGCCGCTGGGGACGGCGGTCACCAGGAGAGTTCGCATAGTGGACTAGTGCAGGCGCCTTGAAAGCGCCCAGGGCTGGGGACAGTCCTCGTGGGTTCGAATCCCACACTCTCCGCCCGACGTCATGAGTGATATGTCCGTGGGGCAGAACGGACAGACCGCCCGTTGTGTATCCGTTACCCTCGTCGGCATGTCGCAGACACCCAATGATCCGGCGGGCACGACCCACCAGTTCCAGAACTTCGCCAACCAGGCGCAGCCCCAGAAGTCCGGCCCGAACGTCGGCCTGCTCGTCGGCATCGCCGCCGCCGTGGCCGTCGTGGTGATCATCGTTGTCGCGGTGATGGTGATCTGACCGCCGGAACCGGGGCTACCGGCCGTTGCTGCTGAAGTGCTGGTAGTCCTTGGCGCCGCTCCACTCGCCGCCCCAGCCCCAGCCGATCGACTCGAACGCGTCGACGACCTTGTCACCGGCGTGGATCATGCCGGGGGCCTTCCGGTCCCGGTTCTTGTACTTCGAGCACTGCTCGTGGGCGATGCGGCCGTCCGCGTAGACGTACGGGTTCTGGCAGGGGTTGATGTCGACCGCCAGGCCGTAGGCGTGCTGGGAGAACGAGCTGGACCCGGTCGCCTGGCGGCAGTTGAAGGCCGAGGTGTTGTTGGCGTCGATCGAATCGAAGTCGTCGCCCCGGTACTTGTCGACCGGTTCCATGCGCTCGATCGGGTAGCGGGCGTCGTACAGCTTCCGGAACACGCCGACGAGGTCCTCGGCCGCCTCGGCGTTGACGACGAGCCGCCCGCCGGTGTGCGGTTTGTCGTCCATGCCCCAGTAGGTCATCTCGATCATGCGGAGCCCCGAGGGCGGCACCGGGCAGCCCTCCCGCCAGGAGTGCTCGAGGTCGCCGGCGGTGACCTTCTTGATGTCCGACTGGAAGGTCTGCTCGGTCGGCGTCGCCGACGGGGTGGCCGTTCCGTTCGAGGTGGGCGGCGTCGCGGTCGGCGTCGGCTCTTCGGAGTCGCCGCCGCAAGCGGCGGCCGCGGACATCGCGGCGACCAGGGCGATGATCGCCGCCGCGCTGCGAAGAGGCCTTCTACCTGGCATGTTTCCAGGATGGCACGTCGGGTGGCCTATGTGTGCCACCCTTGATCCCCTACCTTGCGTTTGACGGCGCGCCCGCCGGAAAGGGGCCGGACGGACGGGCCGTGAACCTCGTCCAATCCGCCGGGCATGTCGCCCGGCGGTCTCCGGCCTCAGGGAGCGGGATGGCGGAACCTCAGGAGAGGGACCTCCCAAGCCTCGAAGACGAGATCTTCGCCGTGGCACACCATGTGGAGGTCGAACCTGCGGCGGAGGGGCACCCACGCCTGCAGACCGACAAGGCCCAGGTGCTGGCGGAACGCGCGCGCGCCTTCCTCGGCCACGATGTCAAGGCGCTCGCGTCGGGCTTCGGCGTCTTCCTGTTCGTCGACGTCGTGATGATGTCTGCGCCGCTGATGATGAGCCACCGGCCGAGCATGCTGCCGCAGTTCATCACCCTGCTCGTCCTGGCGTTCGGCCTCGGCGGCCTGCTCGTCTGGAGGGTCGGCGGCCGCTGGCGGACGTTCGGCATCGGCATGATGCTCGCCTGGGTGACCCTGACCCTGGTATCCGTCGGCTTCCTGACCGGAGTGAGCGTCCCCCTGTAGGCGCCGTTCCTCCGTGGACCGGGAGGCGGCGGGTCAGGCCGTGGGTCCGAGTCGTTCGAGGACGAGGGCGAAGACGCGGCCGACGGCTTCGAGGTCTTCGGGGTCGATGATGTCGATGAAGTACGTCCGGACGGTTTCGACGTGGTCGCGGGCGGCCCGTTCGAGCGCGGCGTAGCCCTCGTCGGTCAGGTGCGCGAAGACGCCGCGCTTGTCATTGGGGCAGCTGTCCCGCTTGACCAGGCCCTTCGACTCCAGGCGGGAGCAGGTGTGCGACAGCCGGCTGCGCGACTGGCTGGCGTTCTCGGCCAGTTCCGCCATGCGCAGCCGCCGGTCGGGCGCCTCGGACAGCCGGACGAGGATCTCGTACTCGGAGACCGACAGCCCGTGCTTGGTCTTCAGGTCGCGGTCCATGACCTCGGTGAGCCGGACGCTGCCGTCGACGTATGCCCGCCAATCGCGCTGCTGGGTGGCATCGAGCCAGCGAGGTTCGCTCATACTGTCAAGTATACGGGCGCAGGTTGAATCTTCAACTAATCCCGGCTATCTTCACGTTAGCAGGATCCCGCGGCACCGGACCGCCGGAATAGTTGAACCGTCAACTACGTTGTGCCGAGCAGTGCACCGCCCGGTCCTGGACGGGCACCCGTACGAGGGGAGACCCAATGCCCGCCGTGATGGCCGACCCGCTGACCCTTCCCCGCCTGCCCCTTCTGCCGGAGGCCGGCACCGACTGGCGCCGCGTCGCGAAAGTGGTGACCGCCGCACGCCAGATGGAGGGCGAGGGCTTCCAGGTCAGGCGCCCCTTCCCGGGCACCGACCTGCCCCTGGCCGACCCGTTCCTGCTCCTCGACCACATGGGCGCCGTCGAGTACGCGCCGGGCGAGGCGAAAGGCACCCCGTGGCATCCGCACCGCGGGTTCGAGACCGTCACCTACATCATCGACGGGGCGTTCGAGCACCAGGACACGTCCGGCGGCGGCGGCCTCATCTCCGACGGCGCCACCCAGTGGATGACGGCCGCGTCCGGGATCCAGCACATCGAGCAGCCGCCGCCCGAGCTGGTCACCAAGGGCGGCCTGTTCCACGGCATCCAGCTCTGGGTCAACCTGCCCCGCGCCCAGAAGTGGGTTCCGCCGCGCTACCAGGACATCGAGGCCCGCGACGTCAAGCTGCTGGCCGCCGACGACGGCTCGTCCCTCGTCCGTGTCATCGCCGGGTCGCTCGCCGGATACGACGGCCCCGGCGTCACCTACACGCCCATCAACTACCTGCACGCGACGGTCGCGCCCGGTGCGCGCCTCACCCTGCCGTGGCCGCGCGAGTTCAACGCGATGGTGTACGTGCTCTCCGGCCGCGGGACGGCAGGCGTCGAGGAGACCGGGCTGGACGAGGGGCAACTCGCGGTCTTCGCCGGCTCCCACCACCAGGGCACCGGCGACGGCCTGGTCGTCCGCGCCGCCGACGGCCAGCCCGCCGCGAGCTCGAACGGCTGGGAGATCCTCGTTCTCGGCGGCCTCCCGATCCGCGAGCCGATCGCACGGTACGGGCCGTTCGTGATGAACACACGCGAGGAGATCGTCCAGGCCTTCGAGGACTTCCAGGCCGGCCGGATGGGCACCGTCCCCGCCGAGAAGGTCCCGCACCGGTCCGACGCGGACGAGTCACTCGCCTGACCTGCGACTCCCGGCCGCGGGCGGACGCCCGCGGCCGGACCCCGCCGAGCGGCCACGTGCTGCCCACCCCGCATTGGTGGCACGTGGCCGTTCTCTTTTCCGGATCCGCCGACGGGAGTCGCGGGTTCGGATGACGGGGGCGGCGGCGTGCGCTACTGTGTTCGAATAGTCGAACAGAAGTTCGACGGATCTGGACGCGCTCGCCTGGGGAGGCGCCATGGTGGCGACGGTGGCCGAGAAGGGGGTGGACGCTCCCGCGCGCTGCGGGCGGCGGCGGGAGCACGCGACACGCCGCAGCGGTTTCTACGTAAATCTACGCCCTCAGCTATATCGCCTCATAGAGTCCGAGAGCGTGGACCCCGTGCGCAATCCCTATGCCCCTGGCGCCGGGCAGCGCCCCCCGGAGCTGGCCGGCCGCGACCGTGAGCTCAAGCAGTTCGAGGTGGTGATCGAACGGGTGGCCCGCGGCCGTCCCGAGCGCAGCATGATCGTCACCGGGCTGCGCGGGGTGGGCAAGACCGTGCTGCTCAACGCGTTCCGGTCGATGGCGATCCAGCGGCTGTGGGGGACCGGGAAGATCGAGGCCCGCCCCGACCAGTCGATCCGGCGGCCGGTCGCCTCGGCGCTGCACCGGGCCGTCCGGGAGCTGGCGCCCCGGCATCGCGCGCCCGACCGCATCGAGGAGTTCCTCGGCGTGCTGAAGGCGTTCGCGCAGGCCGAGCCGGAGCCGTCCGGCAAGGCGAAGGCCCGGGTGCACCGCTGGCAGCCCGGTATCGACGTGCCCGCCTCGCGCGGACGCGCCGACTCCGGCGACCTGGAGATCGACCTGACCGAGCTGTTCGTCGACGCCGCCTCCGTCGCGACCGATGTCGGCGCCGGGATCGCGCTGTTCGTGGACGAGATGCAGGACATCCCGGCCGACGACGTCTCCGCGCTGTGCGCCGCGTGCCATGAGCTGTCGCAGGTCGGCGGGCCGCTGATCGTGGTCGGTGCCGGGCTCCCGCATCTGCCGGCCGTCCTGTCGGCGAGCAAGTCCTACTCCGAGCGGCTGTTCCGCTACGCGCGCATAGACCGCCTCGACCGCGAGTCCGCCGACTTCGCTTTGCTGGCTCCCGCCGGACGTGAGGAGGTCACCTTCACCGAGGACGCTCTCGACGCGCTGTACGGCGCGGCCGACGGCTATCCCTACTTCGTCCAGGCGTACGCCAAGGTCGTCTGGGACGTGGCACCCGACACCCCGATCACCGCCGACGACATCAAGGTCGCCGCGCCGGAGGCGGAGAGCGAACTCGCGGTCGGCTTCTTCGGCAGCCGCTACGAGCGCGCCACCCCGGCCGAGCGCGACTACATGCGCGCGATGGCCATGCTCGGCGACGACCCGGTGTCCACCGCGTCCGTCGCCGACGAACTGGGCCGCAAACCGTCCAGCCTGTCGCCCGCCCGTGACGGACTCATCAAGAAGGGCCTCATCTACAGCGCCGAACGCGGCCTGGTCGCGTTCACCGTGCCGCACTTCGGCAAGTTCCTCCGCTCCCAACCCGCCTGACAGCCGGACCCTTCGTCTTCATAGAGGTCTCTAGCGAGAATGCTAGAGACGGGTAGAAGGCTGCATCGAACCAGATCGTCAGCCAAGTATTCGGCCATCTAGTGGTGGCCGTAGAAAGCCATAGATTCTCCTCGCATGCCCTCTGGGTTTTTCTAACGCTTTCTTGAATCTCTTGTAGAAATCCCTAGAGAGTTGAAGAGGGGTGCTCGCAGCGTCAACCAGCGGGACATCGCCGCGAGGGCTTTCTAAGGCACTCTTGGACGTGTCCAAGAGTGGGTTAGAGAGCGGAAGGCACGGCCGTTTCCGGTGTTACCAGGGCCGATCGGACGGTCCTGTCCCGTTCGGCGGTCGACACCGCGAACACGATCTCCATGTCCTGCTCGTCCACCCGGGCCGGGTAGACCACGAAACGCCAGCAGCCCTCCCGCCACACGTCCAGCGGCACCGCGCTCGCGATGACGTCCTCGTGCCGCAGCCACGCGGAGCTCTGGTACATGGTCACGTACGTCTCCTGGACCGGGCTGCGCCGCCGCTCGCACGGCATCGCCGGACGGCCGTGACCGTGCGGCAGCCGGCGGCGTTCGAGCAGCGCCGACAGCTCCGGCGACAGCGCCGCGAACAGCGCGAGTTCCGCCGCGAGTACGAGCCCGACCTGCACCTGGACGTCCCGCAGCACGTCCAGGCCGGCGAGCGGCGCCCCCAGCGAGGTGACGGCGGCGCCCGTGAACAGCACGGCCCTCAGCACGCTCCGCCGCCCTACCCTCTTGCCGCTCAGCCCGCCGAAACAGCCGCACCCGGCGTCCGGGCGGCCGACCCGCAGCTCGCTGACCACCCAGGTCGCGGCGACGAACGCCAGCGCCGTCGCGAGCCGCACCGACAGGTGCGAGGTCACCAGCAGCGCCAGCCCGAGGATTCCCTCGCCGAGCCCGAGGCCGAGCATCATCGTGCGGCTGTCGCGCAGCGCCGAAAGCCGCGCGAGCCCGGCCGGCACCGGCACGCCGTGGACGCGGTCGGGCTCGCCCGCCGGCTGCTCCCGGACCGTCAGCTTCGCCAGGCACGCCGCCAGCAGCACCGCCGCCAGCAGCAGCACCTGCGAGTTCTGGAACGTCGTCACCATTGCGCGGTCCTCCCCGCCGCCTCGGACGGCGCACCCGGGCGGACGGCGACGTTGAAGCAGCCCGCCTCCAGGTCGCCGCCGAGCCCCGCGAACGCGGCGGGCGTCAGCTCGACGATCCGTCCGCGCGGGGACGCGTCGCATTCCACGCACCGGTCGCAGAAGCGGGCCGCCATGCAGCCGCACTCCACCACCGGCACGGAGACGGCGCGCTCGCCGCACTCGTTGTGGACGGCGATCTCGCTGCCGAGCGACAGGTACGGGAACGGGACGCAACCGGACGGGGCGTCCGCGCATCCCCCGGCGTCCCCCTCGGAATCGACCGCCGGGTAGGCCGCCCCGTCCGGAGTCTCGCCGGCCGGCGCCCCGAACCAGGTCGCCGTCCCGCGCAGCACGCCGGGCACGGGCACGGCCGCCTCGGGCGCGGCGAGGTCGTCCGCCCGGTAGCCGGGCTGCGACGTGCCCGGACGCACCGCCAGCGGGCCGCTCGGCGACCACACGCAGATCACGTCGATCAGGTATCCGGGCTCCAGCCGCGGATGCCGGACCAGCACCCGCTCGAAGGCGTGCGGAGGGATCACCACATGCGCCCGCCCCCGATGGGGACCCATGTCCACCTCCACGGTGTCCCTCTCGCACGCCAGAATCGTGCCGCTGACCCGGCCGATGTCGACCCAGACGCGGTCGGCGCCGATCCCGCCGTCCCTCATCCGGACGACCACGGACCGCCCCGGCCGCAGCGCGGCGAGGCCCCCGCGCCCGCCGTGCCAGACCGACGCGTCCTCACTCATCGCGACCCGGATCACCCTCTCGCCCGGCGTCTGCCGATCCGCGCTGCCGGGCGACCGTCCTGGTGCACGCGGCGGCTGGTGATCCGCCGTGCGGGGCGGTGGGCGCGGCGGCGTGCTGGGTGTGGTGCCGATGATCAGGAGGTGCGGGCTCGCGTCGAGGATCGTGCCGGTCACTACCTCCAGCGGATCGGCTGTGCGGGCGCGGAGGCCCGCGCGTGGGGGTGGTGCGAGGACGGCCGTGCGGTGGCGGCGGCGGCTCGCTCCGCGGAGGTCGGGTGGTGGCATCGCAGGACTCCGGCGTTGATCACTGTGGGTCACAGGCGGTGAGACAGTGAGTCAAGGGTCACGTGCGGTGACTGGCCTTGTCGACGGATTTGTCGCGATAAGTCAGCTGGTGGAAGAGGTTTGATCTACCTCGGATGAAGATTATCCTCCGGTTGACCCGGATATAGCCTTTATGTAGGCCCGAAATTGCGATCCGCGTGCGATCGTCGACCATACCGGGAGCACGCACGGCCCTGGAAAGGTCGAGGTGGCTCCGCAACCCCTGGCCCGGTGGTCTAGTGAACAGGACGCGGCACGAGGAGTTCCGCTCGTACGTGGCGGAGCGCCGGGCCGTGCTGCTGCGCGCCGCGACCCAGCTGACCAGCGACCGCGTCGAGGCCGAGGACCTCCTCCAGGCCGCCCTCGCCAAGACCTACCTGGCCTGGGACCGCATCAAGGACCGCGCCGCCGTGGACGGCTACGTCCGCCGCGCCATGGTCAACACGCAGATCTCCTGGTGGCGGCGCCGGAAACTGGACGTCTACCCGACCGACCAGCTTCCCGACCGCCCCAGCGCCGACGACCACACCCGCCGCTCCGAGATGCGCGACGCCCTCGGCCGCGCGCTCCGCCGCCTCCCCGAACGGCAGCGCCTCACCGTCATGCTCCGCTACTACGAGGACATGTCCGAAAGGGAGATCGCCGATCTCCTCGGCGTGAGCGTCGGCACCGTCAAGTCCACCGTCTCCCGGGCCATGACCAAACTCCGCGAAGACGACCAGTTGCACTGACCCCGGCCGTCGCCGCGAGCACGCGACGACCCGGGCACTGCCATAAACGCGACAACACTGCAAGAATCCGGTTCTGGAATCTGCTGCGAGCTGGAGGGGCTTCGCTATGTGGAGCACGATGCAGGATTTCCCGCTGACGATAACGACGATCATGCGCTACGGGGCGGACGTCTTCGGGGACGCCCAGGTGTCCACCTGGACCGGGGACGGGGCCAGGCGCCGTACCTACGCCGAAGTCGGTGAGCGGGCCGCCCGGCTCGCCGGGGCGCTTCGCGGGCTCGGCGTGGACGGCGATCAGCGCGTCGCCACGTTCATGTGGAACAACACCGAGCACCTGGAGGCGTACCTGGCGGTCCCGTCGATGGGCGCCGTCCTGCACACCCTCAACCTGAGACTGTTCCCCGACCAGCTCGTCTACATCGCCAACCACGCCGAGGACCAGGTCGTCATCGTCGACGGCTCGCTGATCCCGCTGCTGGCGCCGGTCCTGCCGCAGCTCAAGACGGTCCGGCACGTGGTCGTCGTGGGGGCGGGCGACAGGACGCCGCTGGACGCCGCCGGCAAGGAGCTGCACGACTACGAGGAACTGCTCGCGGCGGCGCCCGCCACGTTCGAGTGGCCCGAGATCGACGAACGGTCCGCCGCCGCGATGTGCTACACCAGCGGCACGACCGGGAACCCCAAGGGCGTCGTGTACTCGCACCGGTCGGCCTACCTGCACTCGATGGCGACGTGCACCGGCAACGCGATCGGGCTGAGCGCCTCCGATGTCGTCCTGCCGGTGGTGCCGATGTTCCACGCCAACGCGTGGGGACTGCCCTACGCGGCGATCATGGCGGGTGCGGCGCTGGTCATGCCGGACCGGTTCATGCAGGCCGAGCCGCTCGTCCGGCTCATCGAGACCGAGCGTCCAACGGTCGCGGGGGCGGTGCCGACGATCTGGGCGGACGTCCTGCGCCACGCGAAGGAGCACGGGTCCGACCTCGGTTCGCTGCGGCTCGTGCCGTGCGGCGGGTCGGCCGTTCCGGCGGCGCTGATGCGCGGTTTCGACGAGATCGGGGTGCGGATCGTCCAGGCGTGGGGGATGACGGAGACCTCGCCGGTCGCGTCGGTGGCGCACCCGCCGGCCGGGGCCGAGGGCGAGGAGGAGTGGGACGCCAGGATCAGCCAGGGGCGCGTCCTCGCCGGGCTGGAGATGCGCATCGTCGGTGACGGCGACGTCGTGCTGGCCAACGACGGCGAGGCCGTCGGCGAGGTCGAGATCCGCGGGCCGTGGATCACCGGTTCGTACTATCTGGACGAGGATCCCGGGAAGTTCCACGACGGCTGGCTGCGCACGGGCGACGTCGGGACGCTGTCGGCCGGCGGGTTCCTGACGCTCACCGACCGGGCGAAGGACGTCATCAAGTCGGGCGGCGAGTGGATCTCGTCGGTGGAGCTGGAGAACCACCTGATGGCTCATCCGGACGTGGTCGAGGCGGCCGTGGTCGGCGTCCCCGACGACCGGTGGCAGGAGCGCCCGCTCGCGTCGGTCGTCGTCCGCGACGGGGCCTCGGTGACGGCGGCGCAGCTCAGGGAGTTCCTGTCCGGGCGGATCGCGAAATGGCAGCTTCCCGAGCGCTGGGCTTTCATCGCCGAGGTCCCGAAGACCAGCGTGGGAAAATTCGACAAGAAGGTCCTGCGGCGCCGTTATGCGGACGGTGAACTGGAGGTCCGGCGCGAAGGGTGACCGGTGGCGGCCGGGGCGCCCGGAGGCGGGCGCCCCGCGGCCGGATCGGGCCGCTGACTCGATTCTGACGCCGAGTCATTGGTACCGTGATCACGGAGAGAAGCGGCATCTCACCCCGGGGTCACCTTAATGGTGATTTCGGCAGACCATGTGGTGCGGATGGGGTTCGCGGGTGTATGCAAGGTGGGCTGAATGTCTGGACGACTCCCATGGGGACGGACACCTCATGCCGCTGCCGGGAGCGTGAATGCCCAGGTTGTCCCCCACGTTGCACACAGCCGACCGAACCCTGGTCAAAGGGCTGAACGAAGGCGACGAGACCGCGTTCGCCGCGCTCTACGACGAGTACGGTGAGCGCCTTTACGATTACGCCCTGTCAATGTCGGGCGACGCGAAAGTCGCCGCCGACATCGTCCACGACACCTTCATCGACGCAGGTCGCCGCGCGCCCCGGATGCGCGACCACCTGCACCTGAGTTCCTGGCTGTACGGGGCGGCCCGGCGCCGCTGCATCCGGCGCGGCCGGGCGAAGGTCCTCTTCTGGGACCGGGACGCCGAGTTCTCCGACATCCCCTTCCTGGACCGTGCCGAACCGGACGGCCCCGTCCCGGACTGGCCGCCTTCGGACGAGCTTCACGACCTGTTCCGCGCCGCTCTCGGCACGCTGGAGGCCGTCGAGCAGGAGGTGCTGCTCCTGGCGTTCCGGCACGGGCTGCGTCCCGCGCGGCTCGGGGCGGCGCTCGGCCTGTCCTCGCGCCGGGCCGCCATGCGGGTGCGCGCCGGGCGGACCGAGATCGAGGCCGCGCTCCAGAAAGAGGTCCAGCGCGCCAACCGGGCCTGCGCCGCCGGAATCGCCGACTCCGCCGGGGAGGCGTCCCCGGTCGCCGTCCCCGCCGGCCACGCCCCCGCCCGGCAGGACGAGGCGGACGTGCCGTCCGCACCGCCGGAGACGACGCCGCAGGAACCGGCGCCGTCCGCCAGCGCCCGCGGGCCGGTCGGCAGGATGCTGCTGCGGGTCCTGCACCGGCGTCCCGAGCCGTCCCCCGTCGATCCGTCCACCGAACTGCACGTCGCCGGCTGCCCCGGCTGCCGTCGCCGCAGCCGGGTGACCGCCGCCGCGCTGTTCAAGCGGGCACCCGCCCCCGTGCTGCCCGCGGCGCTGCGCCACCGCGTCATGCACACCGCCACGGACCCGGAACTGGCCGGCTACCGGGCCGACATCGCCGCGCGCGGCGGCGCGCTCACCCCGTCCGGCCTGCCGAGCCAGCCGGACGTGCCCTCGCCGTTCACCCGCCGATGGCTGTTCACCGGCGGAGGCATGGCGGGCGCGCTGGTCGCCGCGCTCGTCGCCGTGTTCGTCATGGGCCCCGGCATCACCGGCGGCTCGCTGGCGTGGCCGCCGTTCCGCACGGAGCCGCAGCCGTCCATCACGGAACAGTCGCCGCCGAGGGGCTCGGGCCCCGACACGCAACCGTCCCGGGGACCCGAGGCGCGCGGCCCCGGCGACCGTTCGGCGCAGCCGCCCGTGGGCCCCCAGACGGACGAGAAGACTCCGGAGGAGTCCGCGAACCCGACGCGGCCGCCGCCGTCGTCGTCGACCAACCCGCCCGCGCGGCCGGGTGACCTCGTCGTCAACCCGGCCAAGGTCGAGCTCTACGGCACCAAGGAGGCCCAGGTCAGCCTCGCGGCCCAGAGCGGCCCGGTGACGTGGACGGCGATGTCGTCGACCAACCAGATCGTCCTGTCGGAGATGCAGGGCGGCATGCCGGAGGACGGCACTTCCCAGCTGAAGATCACTCTGCGCACGTTCATCATCGGCCTGCCCGGCGAGGGCACCCTGACCTTCACCGACTCCGAGGGCGCGCAGCAGAAGGTGACCGTCGTCTGGGGCGCCTCGCTGCTGTGACGGCTCAGCCGGGCTTCTCGCCGAGGTGGTCCCGGACCGTTTCGAGGTGCTCGCCGAGCGCCTCCTGGACGCGGGTCTCCATCGCCCGCGCGATGAACGGCTCGACGACCATCTTCACCAGCGGCCGCATCCGGCGCACCACCGCCGCGACCTCGGTGACCTTCTCGCCGCCCGGGACGGGCTGCTCCTCCAGCCCGTCGAACACGTGCTCCTGGACGAGGTTCACGAACCGGCCCGCGATCACGTCGCAGTCGTCCCGGATCTGCTCGGCGATGTCGAGCACCGAGTCGAGCGGGATTCCGGCGGCGACCAGCTCGGCGCCCACGTGCAGCAGCCGCGGGCTCGGCACCCGGTACTTGTCGCCGTCCGGCTCGATCAGGCCGAGCGCGATGGTCCGGTCGCGCATGGCGGCGAACTCGGCCTCGTCCAGCCCGGCACCGAAGATCTTGACGAGTTCGTCGTAGGTGGCGGTGCCGGGGATCTCGTCGGACCACGGGTCGGTGAGGACCTTCTCCAGCCCGAGGACCTCCCCGACGTCCCTGCCGGTCTCCCACGCCGTCAGCAGGTCCCTGATGATCGCGAACGTGTAGCCGCGGCCGAGCAGCTTGCCGATCAGCCGGAGCCGCGCCAGGTGCGAGTCGTCGTACAGCCCCACCCGGCCTTCGAGCCGGGGCGGCGGCAGCAGCGCCCGGTCCTGGTAGGCGCGGATGTTGCGCACGGTGCTTCCGGCCAGCCGCGCCAGCTCGTCGATTCGGTACTCGGCCACTGCCCCCGCCTGCCGGACTCGTCCGCCTTGACCTCCGTGATCTTACTCCGGCACTATTGTTACATCGGTCGATGACACATAGAGGCTGGCCTCATGGCGGACCAGGACGACATCGAGGAGACCCTCCTCGGCGGCCCCCTGCGTTACACGCGCAAAGAGGTCGAGGCACTCTCGGGTGTCCCCGACGACTACGCGCGCCGCATCTGGCAGGCGCTCGGCTTCCCCGCGCCCCCCGACGACGAGGTCGCCTTCACCGACGGGGACGTCGCCGCGCTCCGCGAGATCAAGGAGCTGCTCGGCACCGAGCTGGTCGACGAGGGCATGGTCCTCCAGCTGGCGCGTGCCGTCGGCCAGACGATGGGACGCCTCGCCAGCTGGCTCGGGGACGTCTGGCTGCAGCGCATCGGCGAACTCCCGCCGGACGAGCCCGCGGCGGCCGACGTCGTCACCGCGGCCCTCCTCGCGACCGAGGAGCTGCGTCCCGCCTTCGAACGCCTCCTGCTGCACGGCTGGCGCCGCCAGCTCACCGCCGTCGGGATGCGCGCCGCCGCCACGACGGCCACCGCGCAGTCCGACCCCGCCGCCGGCATCGCCCACCTCGCGGTCGGCTTCGCCGACGTCGTCTCCTTCACCCGGCTGAGCCGCCACCTGGACGGCGACGCCCTCGCCGCGTTCATCGAACGGTTCGAGGTCACCACCGCCGAGATCATCGCCGAGCTGGGCGGCCGCGTCATCAAAACGCTCGGTGACGAGGTCCTGTTCGTGGGGTCCGAGCCCCGCGCCGTCGCCGAGATCGGCCTGCGCATAGCGGAACGCTTCAACGAGGACCCCGACTTCCCCGAGGTCCGCGTCGGCCTCGCCTATGGCGAAGTCATCCAGCGCCTGGGCGACGTGTTCGGTACTCCGATCAACCTGGCCGCCCGCCTGACCGCCACCGCCCACCCCGGAACGGTCCTCATCGGCGGTGGCCTGGCCGAGATCCTTCCGGCCGGCGACTACGACATCTCCGCCCTCCGCGCCCGCCCCCTGCAGGGCTTGGGCCGCGTCCGCCCGTTCCGACTCCGCCGCCCCAAACCCCGCACCTGAGAACGAGCCCGCAAAAGGCAGGGCTCCCCGTGCGGGCGGGGAGCCCTGCCAGAGCGGCGAGGTCAGCCCTTGCCGATGTCGGAGCGGGCGGCGTCGATGCGGTTCTGCCGGGCGTCCGCTGGGAGGAGGTAGCCGTCCCGCAGGTTGCGGACGTCCGCCTTCACGACGGCCGCGACATAACGTCCGTGGGACGGGTAGAGCGAGTCGAGCTGCGGCTTTTCGAACGGCACATGGGTACCGAACAGGAAGCAGAACGTCTCGCCCGAGTTGTCGCCGGTGTTGAGGGCCGTGGGCGCCTCGACCTGGGAGAGCCGGATGCCGCCCTTGGCGAGTCCGAGCGGGTCGCGGACCTTGGTGCCGTCCGGGTTGAGCTGCAGCGGTGGTGCTGACGGGGGCGGCACGTCCGTCTTGGTCCACCGCACCAGGTGGGCGTACGCCGTGGCGATCACGTGGTGCAGGGGGACGCGGCTGAACGCGGGCCGGTCGCACTGGTAGGTGGGCGCCTCACCGAGGTCGCGGGTCAGGATCGGGCGCCGGTACTCCTGCCCGTGCCAGCCGGAATGGGCGGTGCCCGCCACCTCCCAGCGGCGGAACGTTTCGGTGTCGGGCGGCCGGGCCGCGGAGCGGACGTCGGTCTCCGAAAGCACCTGGAACACCGGCTCGGGCCCTCGCCGAGCCGGGGCGGGGCCGACGATGAACGCGTACCCGTCGAAGACCTTCTCGCTCTGGGGGAGAACGGCGTCGTAATAGGCGGTCATCCGGGACGCCGATTGCGAGGCGCCGGCACCGAGCACCGTGTCCGCCCTGAGCTTGCCGAGCGGGGCCGATGGGCCGCGTTCACGCAGGGTCCTCGCCACTTGGGCGAAGATGTCGTAGGACAGTTCGTCGTCGGTGAACCGTCCACCGCCCGTGACGTCCAGGTCGCCGTATCGAGCCGGACTCCACTCGGTCAGATGCTGCACGCCGACCCGCTGCGCGGAAATGCCCGCCCAGACGTTTCCGTCCCGGGTGATCTGGTCGGTGCTCCACAAGGCGTCGAGATCGTAGCCGGCCGTGACGTTCTGCCATTCCGCTATGACCGTGCCGTTGAACCTGCTCGGCCTGGTCGGTTTCCGCACGATGACGCGGGTCTTGTACGGGACGCCGGTCGCGAGCCGCTCCCCGGTGGTGCTGTACGCACTGGCTTCGCCCGAGACGAAGAATTCCCGTTCCACGTATCCGAGTGAGGCCAGGCCTGCGTCCGCGGCCATCCATGGATAGGTGTCCTCGACATTCGGCGACGACGGGTCCCCGGGAGGCGCTCCGGGTATCGGCCCTTCCACAAGGGCGCCGGGCGGGCTTCCCGCCTGGGCGGTGGCCGGTGCGGCGGCGAGCCCGACGGCGAGCCCGGCGGGGAGCAATGCCGCGACCAGCAGCCGGGTGACTGGCAAGTACCTCACTTCGTTCCCTCCACGGGATGGCAAGTGACGGAGTTCGATTCATGATCTCCGCACTCGCCGCGGCCCGCATCGGCAGAATCACCGGCCACCTCGGCGGTGGCGCCGGTCAGTGCCGGTCGGAGGTGAGGCGCTGGCCCAGGAGGCGGCCGAAGGTGAGGGCGGGGGTGACGAGCATGCCGCCGCAGAAGCTGTTGCCGCACGTCGCGGCCGCGCCGATCAGCTCGCCGAGCGCGTACACGCCTACCATCGCGGTGCCGTCGGTGCGGCGCACGCGCAGCCGCTCGTCGACGTCGAGGCCGGCGAACGTGATGAGCGTGATGCCGTGGTTCTCGATCGCGAAGAACGGGCCCTCCGAGATGGGGGCGGGCATGTGAGTGCGGTCGAACTCGGCGTCGGTCCCCGCGGAGACGGACGCGTTGTAGCGCTCGACCGTGGCGGTCAGGCCGTCCGGCGAGATGCCGGCCAGCGCGGCGAGTTCGGCGACGGTGCCGGCCTTGTGCACGCCGACGCGGCTGTTGGCCTTGGCCACGACGTCATCGGGGCTCCACCCGACGACCATGGGGACGGACGAGAGCCGTGCCCTGTCGTCGAAGACCGTCCAGAACGTCCCGTCGGTGGAGGCGGCGAGGGCGCGTTCCTTGCGGTCGATGCTGGTGTCGTCCTCGGCGACGAAGCGGTGCCCGGCGCGGTCGACGTAGATCTCCCACGGGAGCCGTTCGGTGGCGACCAGCAGGGGCCGTTCGTCGTAGTACGCCTTGCCGGGGGTGGTGGGGTGCGGGAGGCCGCCGAAGGTCGGCAGGTACTGGCCGCGTCCGCCGATCGCCGCCCCCGCCTCGCGGGCGATGACGAGGCCGTCGCCGGTGGAGGTGGGGTGGGCGGCGCTGACGAGGGGGACGCCCTCGATCTCCTTGAACAGATCCTCGTCGGAGGCGAATCCGCCGGTGGCGAGCACGACGGCCTGGGCCGTCACCTCGATCTCGTCGACTCCGCCGCGCAGGACGGTGACGCTCGGGGCCGAGCCGTCCTGCTCGGTGAGGCCGATGGCGGTGCTGCCGAGCCACAACTCGACGCCTCCGGCCGCGATCTGCTCGTCCAGGAGCCGCTTCAGGACGGCGAGGATGGACAGGCCCGCGTCCTTGCCGTAGTAGGTGCGGGGGGCGCCGTACGGCTCGTGGCCGTAGACGAGGCGGGGGGACTCGGGCGCGAACTCGAAGCCGAGGTCGTCCAGCCAGTCGATGGTCTCGGGCGCGCCCCGGGCGGCGAGTTCGACGAGGTCGGTGCGGGCGGTGCCGCCGCTGATCCGCTCGATGTCGGCGAGGTGCGCCTCGACGGAGTCCTCGATGCCGTGTTCGCGCTGGCGGCGGGTCCCGGCGGCGGACATGTGGCCGCCGGTGGTGTGCAGGGTGCCGCCGATGCGGGAGTCCTTCTCGATGAGCAGGACCCGGGCGCCGCGGGCCGCGGCCTCGACGGCGCACGGGATGCCACCGGTGCCCGCCCCGACGATGACGAGATCGTAGTTCTGGGCCGTCGTCACGCAAGCTCCTCTGTTGTTCCGATTCAAGGAACAGTGTTCCACTATGGTTCATGGTGCTGGTCGCCGGAGGGTGATCGCAAGCGCATCCCAGTCATTGAAACGCTGTTCCAAGGAGGGTTCATGCCGCTCGGAGCCGTCATCGAGGCCGTGGTGGCCACGCGCGACCTCGGCGCGTCCATCGACTTCCACACGCGGGCGTTCGGCCTGGACGTCCTGCACCGGGACGCCGGCGGCGCGCTGCTCGGCGGCCCGGACGGCACCACCGGGCTCCTCCGCCTCGTCGCCGCGCCCGACGCCCCGGAGTCCCCCGACCCCCGGGTCTGGGACATCGGGCCCCGGCTCCTCGGGATCTACTCCCGCGACCTGGAGCGGACCGCCGCCGCGATCGACGCCGCGGGCGGCCGGTCCCGCGAGCGGGTGACCTACCCGTACGGCGCCGCGACCCTCAGCGAGTTCGTCGCGCTCGGCGCGGACGGCATCTGGTGGACGATCCCCCGCGCCGCCGCCGGGCACCGGCCTTCTCCCGCGCTGGAGGGCGACGCCGGCCGGCTGCACGGCGAGCTGCACACGGCGGTGATCGTCCCGGCCGACCACGACGCCGCGGTCGAGTTCTTCACCGCGGCGGGCGGGCTGGAGATCCTGTTCTCGGGGGAGATGTCCGGAGACCCGTTCGACCGGATGACCGGCATCCCGGCGGACGCGTCCCTCCGGCTGACGTTCCTCGTCTCCCCCGGTCACACGCCCGCCCGGCTGGAGATCATGACGTTCGCCGGGGTGGACGCCGAAGACCTCACCGACCGCCCGCTCGGGCTGCGCCGCCTGGTCTTCGCCTCCGACACCCCGGACGAGACCCGCGCCGCCCTGCTCAAGGCGGGCGCCACCGCGCTGGACGGCAGCACGCTACGAGGCCCGGCCGGGATCGAACTCGAACTCCGTCCCGAAGCACCCTGAGCGGCTCGTTACCAGAACCACCCCGGTTACCGGAGCTGTCCCGGTTACTGGAACCACCACGGGGCCTTGTCCTCCGGGGAGCGGATCAGGAAGGAGCGCTGGCGCAGGAAGCGGCGGATGGAGGCGGGGCCCATCCGGGAGCCGCCGAGGCCCGATGACTTGAAGGCGTTCTTCTCGCCGTCCTGGACGAAGCCGGTCAGGGACGCGTCGTTGATGCTGATGCCGCCCGCCTCCAGCCGTTCGCCGACCGCCAGCGCCGCCTCGGTGGTGGCCGCGAACACTGCCGCGGACAGGCCGAACTCGCTGTCGTTGGCCAGCGCCACCGCCTCGTCGGCGTCCTTGAACGGCATGACGGGCAGCACCGGGCCGAACGTCTCCTCCCGCATGACCTTCATCGTGTGGTCGACGCCGGTGAGGACGGTCGGCTCCAGGTAGACGCCGCCGCCCAGGGTGCGGATCTCGCCGCCGCAGCGGACGGTCGCGCCCCGGGCGTCCGCGTCCGCGAGCTGGTCCTCGATGATCCCGACCTGCGCGGCGGAGATGACCGGGCCGAGCTCGCCGTCGGTGATCTCCGGGTAGGCCAGGCCGACCTTGCGGGCCCGTGCGACGAGCAGGTCCACGAACCGCTCGAAGACGGGCTCGGCCACATAGACCCGCTCGATCGACATGCACGAGTGGCCGGTGTTGACCGCCCCGCCGTAGAGGATCGCCTGGGCGGCGCGGTCGAGGTCGGCGTCCGCGCAGACGATCGCGGGGTCCTTGCCGCCGAGTTCCAGGAACGCGGGGATGAACCGGGCCGCCGCCGCCGCGCCGACCGCGCGTCCCGTCCGGACGCTGCCGGTGAAGCAGATCAGGTCGACGGCGTCGACGACGGCCGCGCCCGTCGCGCCGTCGCCGTCGACGACGGTGAAAACGCCGTCCAGCGCCGGCACGGCGGCGACGCAGTCGCGCAGGACGGCCGCGAACCTCGGGGTGATCTCGCTCGGCTTGAGCAGGACGGCGGACCCGGCGAGCAGCGCGGGGACGGCGTCGATCATCGCGAGCAGCAGCGGGAAGTTCCACGGGCTGATCACGCCGGCCAGCGGATACGGCAGCGGGCCCTGCCGCACGCCGATCCCGGGCATCGAGGAGGGGACGGTCCCGGCGTCGGCGAGCAGTTCCGGCGCCCGCCCGCACCAGCGGTCGAGGGACGCCAGGACGCTGTCGACCTCGAGCCGGGAGACGGGCAGCCGCCCGGTGTCGCGGACGAGCGCCGCCACCATCGCGTCGTCGCGTTCGGAGAGCGCGTCCCGGAAGGCGTTCAGCGCGGCGACCCGCCCGGTGACGCCGAGGGCGAGCCACGTCCGCTGGGCGGTGCGTGCGCGGGCCGCCGCCTCCTCGACCTCCGCGGCGTCCGCGCAGGTGAGCGCGTAGTCCGCGCGCCCGGTGCGGGGATCGCGTACGTCGATCTGCCGTGCCATCCGAACCTCCAGGTGAAACGTGTTCCGACGACTGTAACGATGTTCCGCTCCAACCGAAATGATGGTACGAATAATAGTCTGATGTATTCACCCCCAACGGAGGACACGTGACCGGCACGCACGGGTTCACCCTGCACAGCTGGGCGATACTGCTCCACATCGTCCTGTTCGTCTACTGGCTGGGCGGCGACCTCGGCGTCTTCTACTCCAGCCGGTTCATCCTGAAGAAGGAGCTGTCGGCGGAGGCCCGCGGCGTCGCCGTGAAGATCATGCACGTGGTCGACATGGCGCCGCGGATCTGCCTGGTGCTCTTCCTGCCCAGCGGGATCACGCTGATGGCCGCCGATGAGCTGGGCCGCGACATGTTCTACGGCTGGCCGCTGGTCGCCATCTGGGTGCTGTCACTGGTCTGGCTGTGGCTCGTCATCACCGACTACCGCAGCGCCCCCGGCCGGTTCGGCGACATGGTGCACCGGACCGACTTCATCGTACGCGCCGCCCTGGTCGTCGGCCTCCTCGGCGCCGCCGCCTACACGTTCGTGGTGGACGAGCCGTTCGGCGTCACGTCCAACCCCAAGTGGCTCGCGGGCAAGGTCGCCGCGTACGCGCTGTGCATCGCCGGTGGACTGATGATCCGTGTAAAGCTCAGACCCTTCGGTCCCGCCTGGGGCAGGCTGCTCACCAAGGGCAGCGACCCCGAGGTGGAACGCGACATCCGCGGCGCCGTCCAGGGCAGCATCCCCTACGTCATGATCATCTGGACGATGGTCGTCCTCGCGGCCGTGCTGGGCGTGATCAAGCCCGGCACGACGGCGTACTAGATGCGCCCGCCGGGCACGCGCGGCAGGACGTCAGGCGGGATGGTGGCCGAAGCGCTCGGAGAGATGGTGCACCGTCTTGAGGAGGGCGGACGCGCACGCGTCGGCCTCCTCGGTGAACCGCTCGATCGGGCCGCTGACGCTGATGACGGCGATCGGCCGGGCATGCTGGTCGAGGATGGGCGCCGCGACCGACGCCGCGCCCGCCTGCCGCTCGGCATTCGAGCGCGCGTACCCGCGGTCGCGGATCTCCGCGATCTCCCGCCGCAGCCGGGAGCCGCCGGCGATCGTGGCCGGCGTGAGCCGCTCGAGCGCCGGTTGCGCCAGGTAGTGGTCGATCTCCTCGTCGGACAGGAACGCCAGGAACGCCTTCGACGACGCGCCCGCGTGCAGCGGGTACGGGACACCGAGCGTCACCGACATGATCAGCTCGCGGCGCGGGGTCACCTGGTCGATGTAGGAGCGCGTCCAGCCGGAGCGGACCGACAGCGTCGCGGTCTCGGAGGTGGTCTCGGACAGCGCGACGAGCTCCGGGCGGGCGACCGTCCGGACGTCGAGGCGTTCCAGGTAGGCCATCCCGAGCTTCATCGCGCCGATGCCGAGGGAGTAACGGCGCGTCGCCTCGTCCAGTTCGATGAGCCCGTGCCCGCGCAGCGAGGTGAGGATGCGGTGCACCGCCGCCTTCGACAGCCCGAGCGCGTTGGCCACCTCGGTGACGCCGAGGGTCGCCGCCCGCTGCTCGGCGAAGTGCATCAGGACGTCGGCCGCCCGTTCCACCGTGGCGATCGTCTGGCCGGTGGCCCCGCGCTCTTCGGTGCGCGGGGAAAGCTCGCTCGGCTGAGCGGTGCTGCTCATCGACGTGGTTCCTTCCACGTGCAGGGGGACGAATGCGTTTCGATCAGTGTAAAGCCGTTCCGCTAAGCGAATGATCTCGGGCGGACCGTGTAGCCGTCCATCAATGAAACACGATTTCACCGTCAGAACAGGGAGGAACACCGATGAAGACTCCGCTCAGCGCCACCGAGGGCATGCTCCAGGCGGTCATCGACCGTGATCTCGACGCCACCCTCGACGCGTTCTCCAAGGAAGCCGACGCCTACGTCTTCCCCGAGGGGCCCCGCTGGACGACGCGCGGCGGCGACCGCATCGAGAAGGGCTGGCGCGCGTACTTCGAGGCCCCCGTCGGGATCAACGGCTACCGCTGGATCGAAGGCCCGCACGTGTTCGAGAACGACACGCTCGGCCAGGTCACCGGCGTCCTCGACTACGACGTGCACGGGGACGGGCGCGAGGGGCGGCTCCGCATGCGGATGACCTGGCTGCTGCGCGCGGAGCGCGACCGCTGGTGCATCATCCACGAGCACGGCTCCCAGCCCCTCGCCGACCCCTACGGCGCGGGGGACTGGTGGCCGGACGGCGCCCGCCCCCTCGGCACCGAGGCCTGAGCCCCATCGCGGGTTGAGCGAGGACGCGGCCCAGGCAAGATCGTGGCCCAGGCGAGAACGCGGGTCAGGCGACCTTGGACTCGCTGATGATCGTCCGCTTGTAGAGGCGGTCGCCGTCCATCCAGTGCCAGGTGCGGCACTTGTGCCGACCGTCGCGGGAGAGCTGGATGAGCTCGTACAGGTAGTTGTCCGGGTCGGTCTTGTACGACCACGTGAGGACGATCGACTGCTCGTCCACCTGGCTCATCTCGCCGATGATCCGCTCGTTGTCGAAGTGGCAGACGTCGCCCCGCATGCGGCCGCCGAACTCCAGGGACTGCACGGTTCCGTCCGCCCACGTGTAGGTGTTGACCTGGCGGATGTCGTACGAGCCGTCCTCGGGGACCCAGCAGCGCAGGTGCGAGGCGTGCCGGTCGATGATCGTCCCCTCGGCGTCGACGTGGATGTACTCCCCGCGCCACTCGCCGAGGTGCTTGCTGTTGATGGGCATGCCCGGAACTCCGGCGCGCATGGGATTCCTCCTGGTCACAGGGTTGGACGATGGGTCGGCGGCGGTTCGGGAACCGCTGTCCGGGATCCTAGCAATATTGGAACAGTATTCCGCAATATGGAACAAGGAGGTTCGCTGATGAGCGAGCACACCCCTGACCCGCTGGTGGAGGGGATCACCGCCGCGGTCGTCGGTGTCACCGACTTCGGCCCCCACCTCGACTTCTTCGGTGGCCGGCTCGGCTACGAGGTCGCCGCGCAGGGTGCCGTCCCGGCCGCCGCCGCGGACGCGCTGTGGGGAACCGGACCGGCCGACGTCGAGGCCGTGGCGCTCGCCGCGGCCGGCGCCGGCACCGGCCGGATCCACCTCGTCCGCGTCCCCGAGCCGCTCGCCGCCGCGGCGCAGCCGCACAACCTGGACGACGGCCTGATCGGCATCGACATGTACGCCAAGGACATCCAGGTCGCCCACGCGCGGTTCGCCGAGGCGGGCATCGACTGGTCCACGCCGCCCGCCACCTACGGCGTCGCCGTCGGTGAGAACGAGGTCATGGTGACCCAGGGCGTGTGCCCGGCGCCCGACGGCACCGCGGTCGTGTTCGTCCAGCCCGCCGCCGTTCGCGGGACCGCCGCGTGGGACGCCGACCCCGACCGGCTCTACACGGAGCTGACCTCCGTGGTCTGCCACGTCCCGGACGCGGAGGCCGAGACCGCGTTCTGGGGGCCGGACGGCCTCGGCATGTCCGTCTGGTACGACGTGACGTTCTCCTCGCCGGGCTTCGACACCGTCGCGGGGCTGCCCTCGGGCACCCGGATGCGGCTGGCGTTCCTCGCCGGCGCGAAGACGGCGCGCATCGAGGTGACCAGCGCGGAGGGCGAGCACGGGGTCGACCGCCGCCCCCTCCAGCGTCCCGGCCGCTCCCTCGGCCACAGCGGCTGGACGGTCCGCACCCGCGACCTCGGCGCGGCGCTGGAGAGCGTCCGCCGGACGGGCGGCCAGGTCACCGGTGCCCCGGTAGAGACCGACGACCCGCTGCACGGCAAGGCCACGGCCGCGCCCGCCACCACTCCCAACGGCATAGCGGTAACCCTCTACGAAGCCCGCTAAGACGACTCCCGGCCCGGACCCTGGCCAGCGAGGCCGCTCCTGCGAACCATCGGCGGAGCGGCAACCCGAGTCGCGCTGGTCAGGCGGTCCAGAACTCCAGGTCGACGCCGTCGGGGGACGTCGCCGTGAAGGCCCGGCCGCCGCGCAGGGTGCTCTTGACGACGGGGCCGGTCTTGGCGCCGGCGCCGGTCAGGAGGGTGTGGGCGGCGTCCAGGTCGGCGACGGGGAACACGCCCGCGTGCATGCCGGACTTGAAGGCGTCGTCGCCCTTGGGGAGGTCGAGGCCGGGGAAGCTGATCAGCTCGACGCGGGCGCCCTGGCCGTCCCAGAAGAGGTCGAGGACGATCTCGGCGTCCAGGTCGTCGATGCCGATCAGCGCGGCGACCGCCGGGTCCACGAGCCGCTGCGAGTAGAGGGATTCGAGGCCGAGCGCCGTCCAGAAGGCGGCGTCGCAGCCGTAGGTGAGGTGGACGGCGGCCTGCAGTTCCGAGTGGCGTCGCGTCTCGTCGTGGTCGAGGATGCTCGCCCGGCGGGAGCTGCCCTCGACGAGGACGACGCGGATGCCGCCGGGGGCGATGATGCCGCACTCGGCGAAGGGCCGTCCGCCCAGTTCCCAGCGGGCGATCGGGGACGGGGTGCCGCCGGCGGCGGTCAGCTCGGCGACGCTGGCCTCGATGTCGCGGGTGTAGACGTCGACGGCGTAGCCGCCGGAGGCGATGGCGGTGCTGCCCTCGGGGGCGGCGACCAGGAGCAGGCCGCCGGTGTCGGCGCCTTCGGGGAGGAAGAGGACTTCCTCCGCCGGGCCGGTGAGCCCGTACAGGGCGGTGGCGGTGTCCGTGTCCAGGGTGTCGCGGCCCCGTTCGGTGTAGCCGAGGACGGACAGGAACGCGGCGGCGGCCGCGAGGTCGTGGCATCCGAGGACGGCGTACCGGGGGCTGCTGAGCATGGGCTCTCCAGGATCGATGGCCGGGTGATGCTGCGCATGCTAGCTGAAACGTTGTTCCGTATAAAGGAACGATCGCGGGCGACCATCGGAGGGCCAGGCGTCTGACGGCGCACGAGTCTGGTGATCAGAGGCGGGATGCGCGCCTGGATCGTCCGCTTCCTCCGGCCGCAGGTATTCCATTTATCGGAAAGCTGTTACAAGATGGCCTCCGCAAGCGCTGTTACGTGACGACGTTGCGTACAGCGGAACGACTGGAGGACATTACATGATCTACCTCGTATACCGGATGAAGCTCAGCGAGCGGTCCCGCCGCAACCAGAAGGAGTTCTGGGCGTGGCTGGAGGACCGCGAGCGCTGGTTCTACCGCGACCTCCCCATGGTCAAGGAGGTCCGCTGGTACTACAGCGTGATCGGTCAGGTCTACACGATCGAGAGCTGGGCGGCGTTCGAGGACGAGGCGGGCTGGGGCGCCTACCGGGCCGCGCTCGGCGGGCTGAAGGCCGACGCCGACTGGGAGGGCGAGCGCGTCACCCAGGACGACTGGTGGGAGTTCCTGGACACCAGGATCGTCACCGACCCGCCCGTCCCCATCGGCCTGCGCCGGGACTGAGCCGGAAATGACCGCCATGCCCCAAGAGACCCGCGCCACCGAACGGCCTGGCCAGTCGGCCTCGACGGTGGAACGGGCGGCGGACGTGCTGGTGCTGTTCGCCGAGTCCGGCACCCGGACGCTCGGCGTCACCGAGATCGCCGACGCGCTCGGGCTGTCCAAGCCGGCCGTCCACCGGATCCTCACGTCGCTGCGCAGCCGCGGGCTGGTCCAGGTGGACGAGGAGACCCGCAGGTACGCGCTCGGGCTGACCGCGATGCGGCTCGGCCTCGCCTATCTGGACCACATCGACGTCCGCCGGCTGGCGGCTCCGGACCTCGTCGCGCTGTCGCGCTCGACCCGGGAGACGGCGACCCTGTCGGCCCGGGTCGGCGCGCAGCGCGTCTACATCGACCAGGTGACCCCCGACCGGGAGGTCATCATGTCGGTGTCGCTCGGCGTTCCGTTCCCGCTGCACGCGGGCGCCTCGTCGAAGGCGTTCCTGGCCTTCCTCCCGGACGCGGAGATCGACGACTACCTGTCGGTGGACCATCTCAGCCGGCTCACCGACCGGACGGTCGTCGATCCGGAGGCGCTCCGGCTGGAGCTGGCCGCGATCCGGCGGCGCGGGTACGCCCGCTCGTTCGCGGAGCGGCAGTCCGGCGCGGCCTCGGTCGCCGCTCCCGTCTTCGACCATCACGGCGTCCCGGCGGCGGTGGTGAGCGTCTGCGGGCCGGTGGAGCGCTTCCGCGGCGAGGCGGAGGCGTGCGCCGACGCGCTGCTCGCGGTGACGGAGGGGCTCTCCGCTCTGATGGGCCACATGTCCGAGTCGGACTGAAGACCCAGCGCCGCCATCCCGGCCAACTGGCTGCCGTGAATCGGCGGCGTCCATGCAGCTCAACACGTAAGATAACGTCCAGATCCGAAAAAGTCAGACCTATTGACACCGGGTCCGGCCCCTCTATACCGTCCATCGGTACGGAACCGCGTTCCGATAAGAGGAACATCCTGGCGGAGGTACAGATGCGCAGATCAGTTGTCACGGTCGCCGCGGGCATCGCGGCACTCGCCGTGGCCGCGACCGGATGCTCGGGCAAGGCGTCCGGCGACAAGCCGGATATCCAGATCGCGCTGGTCGGTCCCATGAGCGGCCCGTTCGCGGTTCTGGGCATCTCCCAGCAGAACTCCATCAACGTGGAGATCGAGCGGATCAACGCCGCCGGGGGTCTGGACGGCGCCAAGCTGAAGCTCATCACCCGCGACACCGGGCTCGACCCGGCCAAGGGTGTCCAAGCCGCCAACGAGATGGCCGGCGACGAGACGGTTAAGCTGGTCGTGGGCCCGTCCATCACGGCGTTCTACGACGCCACCAAGGGCATCTACGAGAAGAACAAGAAGGTCAACTGCCAGCCCGCCGTCTCCACAGGCAGCTTCGCCGACCTCAAGTACGGCTTCCGTTCGCAGGACCCCTTCGACCTCGACGGCGCGAAGGTCGTGAACTGGCTGAAGTCGGAGGGCGTCAAGTCGCTCGGCCTGGTCTACGAGGCCGACGACACCGGCAAGGCCACCGACAAGCTGATGAAGGAGCTGCTCCCCGAGGCCGGAATCGAGTACCTCGGCTGGGAGACGAGCCGCGACGACGACCAGAGCCACCGCGCCTACGTCGAGAAGTTCAAGGACGCCGGAGCGATCATGGTGTCCAGCTCCGTCGGCGGTTCCAAGACGATGGCGGCCGCGGCGCAGACCGGCTTCAAGGGCGAGATCGTCGGCGCCGGCTCGGGCATGCAGAACATCTCGTTCATCGAGGCCGCCGGTGACGCCGCCGACGGCGCCGTGTTCCCCGCCGCGCTCTACGAGTACCCGAACCGCAAGGACCGGTCGGAGTGGCAGCCCGGGTACCGCACGCACACCGAGGCGATCGAGAAGAAGTACGGCAAGAACGTCGGCCCGAAGAGCGGCGCCGAGTCGCCGAAGGGCACGGCCATCGCCGCCGACTGCATCTTCGCCTTCGAGCAGGGCGTGAAGGCCGCGGGCGGCGTCGACGACCCGGACAAGCTCGCGTCCGCCATCGAGGGGCTCGACCTCCCGGCGGACAAGACCCCGTCCGGGAACGCCATCAAGCCCGGTGACCGTCACGAGTTCTACAACGACGTCCACCTGTACCAGTGGAAGAAGGACGACCAGGGCTGGTACACGGTGGAGCTCAACGCCTCGTGAGTGCCCAGGTCTGGATCGACGGGCTCTTCTCCGGGGCCGTCTACGCCCTGGTCGCGCTGGCGCTCGCGATCGTGTTCCAGCCGACCCGGGTGATGAACTTCGCCCAGGGTGAGCCGATCGTCCTCGGCGCGGCGATCAGCTACCAGGTGGTGGCGCTGTGGCAGTGGGGGTGGCCGGCCGCGCTGGCCATCACCCTGCTGTTCGGCGTGGGAATGGGCCTGCTCAGCGAACGAATGATCATGCTTCCGGTGCGGCTGTCCGGCTCCCGGTACGCGTGGATCATCGCGACCCTCGCGGCCGCGCTGATCTTCCAGTCGCTGTTCACGATCAGCTACTTCGACGTGGACTCGCTGCGTCCCAAGGCGCTGGCCCCAGGCCAGCTGGAGATCTTCGGGGTGACGCTGTCCTGGCAGCAGCTGCTCACCATCGTCGTCGCGCTCGCCGTGATGGCCGGATACGACGCCTTCCTGCGGCTCACCGCGTACGGACGTGCGATCCGCGCCGCCTCGCACGACGGGGAAGCCGCCGTGATCATGGGCATCCCGGTCCGCCGGGTCGTCGTGTTCAGCTTCGTGATCGCGGGCGTGATCTGCGCCTTCGCCGGCATGCTGGCCGCGCCCATCCTGTTCATCGGCCCCGCGTCCGGCCTGATCTTCACGATCAAGGGGTTCACCGCCGCGGTCATCGGCGGTGTCGGCTCCCCGCGCGGGGCGCTGGCCGGCGGCCTGATCGTCGGGATGCTGGACTCCGTGGTCCGCAACGTCGCGGGCGCCACGACCGGCGACTTCGTGGTCTTCGGGCTGCTGGCGCTGATCCTGGTCCTCTTCCCCTCCGGCCTGTTCGGCAAGCCCATGGAGGCCCACTGATGAAGCGCGCTGCGACGCAGGACGCACTGGCGCACGGCGCATCCGCGCCCGGGGTGCTGATGGAGGTGCACCGATGAGCGCATCGGCGAAAACAGAGGCGCCGGCCCGGACGTCCGTCCAGAGCCTCGCGCTGCGGTGGCTTCCGACGGCGCTGACCGTCGTCGCCGTGGCCGTGCTGGTCGCCTGGCCGTCGATCACGAACTTCTACAGCTACAACGCGTCGTACTACAACGGCATCGTGGCGTCCGCCGCGATCAGCGCGGTCCTGACGATCTCGCTGAACATGTCGATGGGGTACGCCGGGCTGCTGTCGATGATGCACACCGGCCTTCAGCTCGTCGGCGGATACGCCGTCGCCTACACGACCGTGAACGCGGGCCTGCCCTGGTACCTAGGCATGGTGCTGGCGATGGCGCTCGGAGCCGTGTTCTCCGGGCTGGTGCTCAGCATCAGCCTGCGTGCCACGTACCTGTACTTCGGCATGATCACGCTGGCCGCCAACCTGATCATGGTCGAGACCGGCAATGCCTGGGAGGCCGTCACCGGCGGCGTCACCGGCATCGTCGGCGTGGCCCCGGGCGGCCTCAGCAAGGTGCAGTTCTACTACGTCACGATCGCCGTGCTGGGGATCGTGTACATCATCCAGCGCAACCTGGTCCGCAGCGGTGTCGGACGCGCCGTGATGGCGGTCAAGGAGAGCCCGGACACCGCCTCGGCCCTGGGCATCAGGCCGACCCGCACCAAGATGCTGATGTTCACCCTGGCCGGTGCGATCGCCGGGCTGTCGGGTTCGATGTACGCGCTCCAGCTCGGGTTCATCAACCCGGACGTGGGGATCCTGGACAACGGCCTGGTGTTCTTCGTCGGCCTGTTCCTCGGCGGGATCGGTACCCTGGTCGGCCCGGTGATCGGCGTCACGGTGATCGCCACCGTCGTCGAGCTGATCAAGGACCATGCCCGGTACACCACGCTGATCCTCGGCTGCACGCTGCTCCTCGCCATGATGATCATCCCGAAGGGCATCGTCGGGACCTGGCGCGCCAGCAAGCTCGGCCGTCCGGCCGAAGGCGAGGACACCGAACCGACCGGGGGCCTGCCCGAGTCGGTGCTGCCCGGCGCCGTCGACCCGGACGTCCCGGCGCTGGAGGGCCGCGGGCTCGTCAAGCACTTCGGCGGCGTCAAGGCCGTCGACGGCGTCGACATCTCCGTCGCCGCCGGCAGCGTGCACGGCATCATCGGCCCGAACGGCTCCGGCAAGTCGACCACGGTCGCCTCCCTCACCCGCTTCCTCAAGGTGGACTCAGGTGAGGTGCTGATCTGCGGCGAGCCGGCGCCCGACAAGCCGTTCGCGGTCGCCGAGCGGGGCGTCACCCGCGTCTTCCAGGTACCGCACCTGTTCGCGCAGCAGAGCGTGATGGACAACGTCCTCGCCGGGATGCGCCGGCGGGAGCGGTACGGCGTGCCGTCGGCGATCCTGCGGCTGCCCCGCTACCGCGACCGCGACGCGACCTCCCGCGAGGAGGCCGCCCAGCTGCTCGCGTTCGCCGGTCTGTCGGGACGGTCCGAGCAGCTCGCGGGGTCCCTCTCGCACGGCCAGAAGCGCCTGCTCGAAGTGGTGCGGGCGGTCGCGTCCGGGCCGCGCGTGCTGATCCTGGACGAGCCGGCCACCGGCCTCGTCCCCGCCGAGATCGACGCGCTCACCCGGCTGTGCCGCGCCTTCCGCGACCACGGCCTCGCCGTCGTGCTGATCGAACACAACATGGACTTCGTCATGAAGGTCTGTGACGAGCTCACCGTCATCGACAGCGGCAAGGTGATCGCCTGCGGCCCGCCCGCGGAGGTCCGCGCCGACCCGGCGGTGCTGGAGGCCTACCTCGGCCGCCCCGACCTGGTGGAGGACCTGTCATGACCGCATTGCTGGAGATGACCGGCGTCCAGGCCGGATACGGGGGCGTCCGGGTCCTGGACGATGTGAGTATCACGGTCGGGGAGGGCGAGTTCGTCGTCCTCCTCGGGCCGAACGGCGCCGGCAAGAGCACGACCCTCAAGGTGCTGTCGGGACTGCTGAAGCCGTCCTCCGGCTCGGTGTCGTTCGCGGGCAAGGACATCACCCGCGTCCCCGGATGGCGCCGCACGGGTATCGGCATCGGCCACGTCCCCGAGGGCAGGCGGATCTTCCCCGACCACACGGTGCTGGAGAACCTCCAGCTCGGGAGCTTCCCGCTGCGCCACAGCCGCGCCCGCACGCAGAAGCTCATGGACGAGGTCCTGGAGCTGTTCCCGGTCCTGGCCCAGCGCCGTGACCAGGCGGGCGGCACGCTGTCCGGCGGCGAGGCGCAGATGCTCGCCGTCGCCCGCGCCCTGATGAGCGAACCGAAGCTCCTCATCCTGGACGAGCCGTCCCTCGGCCTGGCCCCGCTCAAGGCCGCCGAGCTGTTCTCCTACATCAAGCGGCTGCACTCCGAACGCGGCATCTCGGTCCTCCTGGTGGAACAGCTGGCACTCATCGCCCTCCGCCTGGCCGACCGCGCCTACGTCCTCGAAAGGGGCCGGATCGGCCTCTCCGGGACGGCGAAGGAAGTGGAAGCCGACCCCATGGTGAAAACCCTCTACCTGGGCGGCGACACCGCCGCCTGAGCGCCTGTTCCCGAACCCGGAGCGCCGGAGCCCACGGCCGCGTCGGACGCGGCCAGGTCTCCGGCGCCCTCCTGATCCTTCGCCCTGACCCGGGGCGTCGATCGAGCCGGGACGCTCCGGGGTTGTCGGCGCGGCGCCGCGGCGGACGGGGTCACCAGGGGACGGTGCCGTCGTCGTCGAAGAAGCCGCCGCGCGGTCCGTCGTCTGGGAGGGTGGCGAGGCGGATGGCGATCGCGGCGCCTTGCTCGGGTGTCCGTGGCGCGTTGAAGCCGGTGAAGTCGGTCGCCACGTAGCCGGGGCAGCAGGCGTTGACGATGACGTTGGTGTCGGCGAGTCGGCGGGCGTACTGTGCCGTGAGGCTGTTGAGCATGGTCTTCGACGGTGCGTACGCGGCCATGATCGGGCCGGTCTGCAGCGTGAGCGAGCCCATGTTGCTCGACATGTTGACGATGCGCGGTGAACTGGCGCGACTCAGCAGCGGGAGCATCGCGTTCGTCACCCGCACGACCCCGAACACATTGGTGTCCAGGACGGTGCGGACGCCGTCGAGGTCGAGCGTCGTCGGATCCTGTGCGCCCTGGTCGGTCCGGCCGGAGATGCCGGCGTTGTTGACCAGGACGTCGAGCCGCCCGGCCGTCCGCTCGATGGTCGCCGCGGCGGCGGCGACGCTGTCGTCGCAGGTGACGTCGAGTGCGACCCCGAACGCCCCGGCGCCCGCGGCACGCAGGCGCTCGACGGCCTCTTCGCGCCTGGCATCGTCGCGGGCCCCCACCGCGACCGTGAAGCCTCTCGCCCCGAGGCCGTGGGCGATGGCGAGACCGATTCCCTTGTTCGCACCGGTGACCAGCGCGGTTTTCGTGTCCTTCACGCCGTCCATACTTGGCGAACCGCGGATGCGGCGTCCAACACCGAACCGGTCGGCTGTGATACCCACCAGGTATCAGGAGTTAGGGTGGACGCGTGGACGATCTTGAGACCCGCGAGCTCAGGTACTTCGTCGCCGTCGCCGAGGAACTGCACTTCGCACGCGCCGCCGGTCGGCTCGGGATCGCACAACCGCCGCTCTCCCGCGCCATCAGCCGGTTGGAGCGGCGGCTCGGCGTCCGGCTCCTTGACCGGGACCGCCGCAGCGTGGCGCTCACCGATGCCGGCAGGGTGCTGCTTCAGGAGGCCAGAGCGGCCCTGGAGGCGGTCGGGGCCGCTGCCCGTCGCACGCGCCGAGCCGGGGACCCCGAACGGCCGCTGGTACTGGCGACCAAGGCCGGGGCCTCCCACGAACTGCTGCGACGGCTCCTGGCCGCGGTGGCGAGCGAGCCCGGTGCGGCACCGCTCGAGGTCCTTTTGTGCGAGGTCGGCGAGCAGGCCCGGCTGCTGCGCGACGGGCACGCCGACGTGGCACTCATGCATCACCCCTTCGACGACCTGGCCGGATTCGACACCGAGAACCTCCGCGTCGAAGGCCAGGTCGCGATCCTTCCCGCAGGGCATCGGCTCGCGTCACGCGACCTGCTCACGATGGCGGACGTCCACGACGTGCCGGACCTGCCCATCGCTCGCTGGCCCCGGCTCGACGGGACCTACCCCGACGGGCCCGGACCCGAGGTCCACACCCAGTCACAACTCGCCCAACTCGTAGCACTCGGCAGAACGCTGCTGGTCATCCCCGCCTCCAGCCGCGCCTGGCAGTGGCCCGAGCACGTCTCGGTGCCCGTCGTCGACGCCCCAGAAGTGACCACGATGATCGCTTGGCCGCTCAACAGCCGCTCCCAAGCCGTCGCGTCGCTGGTCAGCATCGCAAGCAGGGTGGCGGCAACCTGACACCGGAGCGACGAAGCCGAGCAGCCGCCCCCTCCATTCACGGCACCCGGCAGGTCGCGCGGCTTTCGTTCCCTGCGAGCCCCGCCCCTGTCCAACGTGCGAGTTCGCCTCGTTGCGGTTCGACCTCGACGGTGGATCAGCCGTCTGCTGGCGGGGGCCGCGCGGCACAACGAGAAGTGCCCCGGGCCGTCGGGCCCGGGGCACTCTGCGTGGTGCGGTCTGGAGTTACATGCCGTCGCCGTTCCAGCGGCCGGCGCTGCGGCTGCGGACCGGGCGGCTGGAGAGGATCGGGGCGGGGATCGGGTCGCCCTCGTTCCAGCTGCGGCCGGCGCCCCAGACGTGCGCGAGCTCGTCGGTGCGGTCGTCCGGGTGCTCCAGGGAGCGCGGCTCGGCGCCCCAGTCGGCGCTCACCGGCTCGTGCTCGTGGTCGTGGTCATGGTCGTGGTCATGGCTGTGACCGGGGCCGTGGCCGCCCTGGAGGTTGGCGGCGTCCATGGCCTTGGCGATCGCGATGAGGCTCTTGTCGGTGCCCGTGCCGTGCTGGACGTAGGGCTCGTCGATCTGGCCCTGCTTGCGCTGGAACTCGATGGAGGCGCGCAGGTTGGCCATGTCGCTCTCGCTGCGGCCGGGGGAGCCGACGCCCAGGTCGTGGGACGAGGCCGACCAGCGCATGCGGCCGTCGTCGCTCGGGCCCCAGTTGATGGCCTCGCCGCCCCAGCGCACCCATTCGCTCTGGGTGTACCAGTTGAACAGCTCGCCGTCGGAGCGCAGCAGCCAGGTCGCGCCGCCCTCCATGCTGGTGAAGTGGCCGTGCTTCACGCGGGCGGGACGGAAGAAGTAGGTGCCGAGGTCCAGGGTGCCGAAGTTGTACTCCATGTGGCCCTGGACGGTGTAGGCCTCCTCGTAGCACGGGTGGTGCGCGAGGCGGTGGTCGGTCCAGCCCTCCTGGGCGTGGACGAGCCGGGTGTAGAAGCCGGTGACCGGGTCGACGTGCAGGTACTTGATGAAGAGGCCGGGCATGGGACCGGGGTTGGGCACCGCGTCCCACTTCATCGCCTCACTGTCGATGACGAGGACGTCCTCCTTGGAGTCCTTCCACCGCGGGGCGTTGGTGTTCTGGACGGCGTCGAAGCCGGCGTCGCCGTACTCGCGGTAGTGCAGGATGACCGTGCCTTCACTGAACGTGATGGCCTCGGTGGGGACGCCCTTGGGGGCGTACACGTACCCGCCCTTGCCGATCTGCTTGCCGTTGTAGGTCATCGACCCTTCGAGCACGTAGTACTCGGTGTTGGCGTGGTGGATGCCGGGGCCGCGGCCCCAGTCGGTGTGGAAGGCGATCCGGAGCGAGCAGGAGCCGTCCTCCTCGTCGACCGACAGCCTGCGCTCGCTGGCGCGACCCTCGCCGCCGACGAGTTCGGCGGCATGCCAGATGTAGTCGTTCTCCTGGATGAGTTCGACATGGGGACGCATATGGGCACCTCTCTCAACTCAAATTGGTGATTGGCCGGGGGTGGGGGTCAGCGGTCACGGAGCTCGCGCTTGAGCACCTTGCCCGCGGCGTTGCGTGGAAGGGCGGGGAGGAGTTCGATGCTGCGCGGCACCTTCGGGCCGGACAGCCGGTCCCGGCAGTGGGTCTCCAGCGCGCCGGTGTCGATCGACGTGCCGGGGAGGGCGACGACGTACGCGGCGACGCGCTCGCCCCACTGCTCGTCGGGAAGCCCGACGACGGCGCAGTCGGCGACGCCGGGGAACGTGGCGATGACGTCCTCGACCTCGCGGGGCGCGATGTTGATCCCGCCCGAGATGATCATGTCTTTCTTGCGGTCCACGATGTAGATGAACCCGTCCTCGTCGCGGACGACGATGTCTCCGCTGGTGAGGAAGCCGTCGGGGGTCGTGCAGCCGTCGGTGGCGGCGGTGTCGCGCAGGTAGCCGTTCATGAGGAACGGGGAGCGGCTGAACAGTTCGCCGCGCTCGCCGGGCCCGACGGGGTCGCCCGCGCCGTCCACGACGCGGACCTCGGTCATGTACCAGGGGAGGCCGACGGAGCCGGCGCGGTCGGCGTCGGCCGGGCGGCAGTTGGTGACGACGCCCGCCTCGGTGGAGCCGTACAGCTCGTGGACGCCCGCGTGCGGGAACGCCTCCATGACCCAGTCCTTCAGGACGGCGGGCAGCGCCGCGGCGTTGAAGTAGAGGGTGTCGAGGCTGGACGCGTCGTAGCGGCCGAGGGCGCCGGACGCGCGGAGCGTCTGCGCGTGGGTGGGCACGAGGAACGCCGACTGCGCGCGGTGCTTCTCGGCGAGGGCGAGCATGTGCTCGGGGTCCCATTTGGGCAGCATGACCACGGTGCCGCCGGCGACGACGGGCGCGTAGTCGAAGACCATTCCGGCGCCGTGGTACATCGGCGCGACGGCGAGGCTGACGCGGCGGGCGCCGAGGCCCCATTCCATGGCGGACAGGTAGCACATGAGGGTCCGGGCGCGGTGGCTGCTGAGGACGCCCTTCGGCTTCCCCGTCGTGCCGGACGTGTAGTACAGGCAGCAGGCGTCGTTCTCGTCGATGGCGACCATCGGGTCGGTGGCCTGCGCGGACTCCAGTGCCTTCTCGTACGATGCGGCGCCGTTCGAGTCGATCCGCAGGACGGTCTCGACCGGGCCGGACGGCTCGCCGTCGGAGATGTGGGCGCGGGCGCCCGAGTGCTCCATGATGTAGGACTCTTCGGCGTCGGTGAGCCTGGTCCCGATGGGGACGAGCACCAGCCCGGCCTTGGCGGCGGCGGCGATGACCTCGGGGAACTCCAGCCGGTTGCCGAGCCGGACGGCGACGCGGTCGCCGGGCCGCAGCCCGCGTGCGAGGAGGGCCTGGGCGAGCCGGCTGGCCCGGTCGTCCAGGGCCCGGTAGGTCAGGCTCCGATCGCCGTCGATGACGGCGAGGGTGTTCGGCGTGGAGGCGGCGAACTCACGGACGCCACCGGCCATCGACAGTGGCGCGCCGCCCCGGAACAGTGTCACGACGCTCACCTCCATGTTCCGTAAATCGGAATCGAGTTCCATCCTGTGTTATTTCGAGAGCTTGCCGGGTGCCCGCGGGCGAGTCAATGCCCGCACGTGAGAAAGTCAGACGTATAACACCCGGCCCTCGGCGGCGGCCTCGTTCAGCCGAGTTTGACCTCGTTGATGAGGGTGCGCTGGTAGCAGACGCCGTCCCGGACCCACTGCCACACGCGGTTGCGGTTCCGGCCGTCCTCGCTGAGGTGGATCAGCTCGAACAGCCGCAGGTCCTCCCCTTCCGCCTTGTAGATCCAGTTCAGGTAGACGATGCGCTCGTCCACCTCCCAGAACTCGCCGCGCAGCCGCTCGGTGTCGAACGTGCAGTGCCCGTTCCCCTGGTAGACGCCGGGGAACACCCGCTGCTCGGTCCGCCCGTCGGCCCAGGTGTAGTCGTTGACCTGGTGGTAGTCGTGCTCGCCGCCGCCCGGGAACGTGCAGGTCAGCAGCGAGTCGTGCCGGTCGGTGACGTTCCCGTCGGCGTCGACGTAGATGTAGGTGCCCTTCCACTGGCCCTCGTGCCGGGCGAGCAGCGGCATGTCCTCGCGGATCGTTCCCATCGTGTTCCCTTTCGTGCGGGCGTCTGCGTGTCAGCGGGTCTGCGTGTCAGCGGGTCTGCAGGTCAGCGGGTCTGCCGGTCAGCGGGTCTGCGTGTCGGCGGGTCCGGGAGCCGGCCGGCCGGTGACGCGGTCGATCGACTCCTGCTGCCTGCGGGCGAACCAGGAGCGCTCGGGCGGACGTCCGTCCAGCCCGTTCGGCCGCTCGACGTCGTGCCGGGCGTACTCGTCCGCCCACAGGCCCGGCTTCACGCGGGACAGCAGGTTGCCCATGCCGGGGCGGGCCCGGTTGCGGCGCAGCGCGGCCACGTCGACCTCGGCGTAGGCGACGACGCTCTCCCCGCCCCCGGCCTCGACCAGCACCCGGCCCTCGAAGTCGACGATCTTCGAGCCGCCGGACGTCGAGTCGCCCGGGATGGGGATGCCGTGCAGGCCCCCGCTGTTGGCGGACACGACGTAGGCGATGTTCTCCACGGCGCGGGCGCGCCGGCCGATCTCCTTCGGGGTCAGCGCCGGGCTGGTCACCTCGGACGTCGAGTGGCAGAACACCTCGGCGCCGCGCAGCGCGAGCGCGCGGGCGAGCTCGGGGTAGAGGATCTCCTCCGAGGCGATGCAGGCCAGGTTCCCGATCTCGGTGCGGGCCACGGGGAACACCGCGTCCATGCCGTAGAGGTCCAGGTAGCGGTCCCACACGTCGTAGGGGGACGGCGAGTACAGGGAGTGCAGGCGGCGGTAGCGCAGCACCACCTCGCCGGCCGGGTCGATCACGAAGGACGCCTGGAAGTACAGGCCGGGGAAGTTCGGGTCGGTCTCGTAGGCGTTCCCGGACAGGAACACCCCCTCGCGGGCGGCCACGGCGGCGAGGGCCTCGTACTCGGCGCCGCCGGGGGCCAGCGCCGCCATCTCGCTCCAGCGCTCGATGGGCTCGCCCATGGGGAAGCCGCTGAGGACGTACTCGGGCAGCACGACCAGGCGAAGGTCGGGTCCGACCCAGCGCTTGGCGGCGGCGACCTCGCCGCCGATCCGGGCGATGGACGCGGCCATCGCCTCCCGCGCCTCGTCCGGGGACAGGCCGTTGACCGCCCGCGTCCGCGTCTGCAGTGCGAGTGCGCGGTAGGACGGCCCCGCGGGTGTCGCGGTCTGACCCATGCCCTCACCTCTCCCTGAACCACCCGGAACGCCGTTACGTTATGCGGAATCTAGGTGCGTGTGCAAGGGTTCTGACCCCTTGACGACCAAAAAGTCTGATGTTTACCTACAAAGGTAGCTCCTCCGAGGGGGAGCGGGACCGGAGGAGGTGCGGGTTGACCGTCTACGAAACCCAGACAGGCCGGTACTACGAGGACTTCGCCGTCGGCGACGTGTTCCGGAACCCGTACGGCCGGACGGTCGGCGAGACCGACAACGCCCTGTTCTCGCTCCTGAACACGGACGCGAACCCGGGCGACCCCGGCGCCGGTCCGGCCGGACCCGTCGGATCGGCCGGCCCGGCCGGACCCGTCGGCCCGGTCGGCCCGGTGGGTCCGCCGGACGGCAAGGTCGTCGTGAACTCGGGACTGACGGTGGCGCTCGTCCTGCACCACTCGCTGATCGACATCGGCCGGGACGCGCTGACGAACCTCGGCTGGGACCAGCTCCGGCTCACCCACCCCGTGTTCGTCGGCGACACCCTCTACGCCGAGTCGCAGATCACCGACATGTACGACTCCGCGTCCCGCAGCGACGCGGGCATCATCACCGCCCGCACCCGGGGCCTGAACCAGGACGGCGACGAGGTCGTCTCCTGGACCAGAACCGTCATGCTCCACAAACGCCGCACCCGCCAACGCCGCACCCACCGCCGATGAACGTGCTCAGCCGTCGTCCGGGCGCATGAGCATGAGGGCGGTGGCCTCGACCATCGCCTCGCCCGCGGCGTCGACCGCCACCCACCGGTACTCCTGGACGAGCTTGCCGCTCCCCGTCTCGCGGGACGGGCCGGGGGTGAGCCGGACGCGCAGGCTCGTCCCCGCCGTGACCATCTTCAGGAACCGCACCTCGCGCAGCTCGATCAGCGCGATCGCGCGGCCGAGCAGCCCCGACCGCTCCACCAGGCCGCCCATCAGCAGCAGGACGCCCTGCCCCGGCATCGGCGCGCGGGCGCCTCCGGCCCGCTCGTCCAGGCCGGGGTTGAACAGCGGGTGGGTGTAGCCGCCGAGGCCGACGAGCCCGTCGATGAGGGGCTGAGTGACCTCGACCGCAGGCGTGACGGCCGTCTCGCCGCCGGACGGCGCGTCCGTCATCGGCGGTTCCAGACGGGGTCGCGCTTCTCCACGTAGGCCCGGTAGCCCTCGTCGGCGTCCGCGACCTCCTCGTGGAAGCGGGTGAACAGCTCACGCTCCAGCCGCAGCCCCTCGGCCAGCGTCACGTCCGGCGCCGCGTTCAGGAGCCGTTTGAGGGTCGCCGTGACCGCCCGCGAGCGGTTCCCGAGCGAGTCGGTGAGGCGGGTGACCTCGTCCATCAGCTCCGCCCGCGGGACGCTGGAGAGCGCCAGGCCCCAGTCGGCGATCTCGGGGCCCTTCAGCCACCGGCCGGCGAGCAGCAGCGCGCGGGCGCGCTGGTCGCCGATCTTGCGCGGGGCGCGCTGGGACGCCCCGGCACCCGGCACGATCCCGAAGTCGCTGTGCGTGTCCCCCACCTTGGCCTCGTCGGCCGCGATGACGAAGTCGCAGGCCAGCAGCAGTTCGAAGCCGCCGGCGCGGGCGAGGCCGTTGACCGCGGCGACGCTCGGCAGCGGGCACGCCTCCAGCCGGTCGAGGAACGCGTGGTAGCGGCGGATGAACGGCACGAACACCCCGGGCGGGTCGGCGAAGCACTCGCCGAGGAAGCCGATGTCCATGCCGACGCTGAACGTCCGTCCCGTCCCGGTGATCACGAGGGAGGTGAGCGAGCCGTCCCGTTCGGCGGCGTCCAGGGCGGCGTCCAGGCCGTCGAGGGTGTCCGGGGACAGGCTGTTCATCCGCTCCGGCCCGTTCAGCGTGATGGTCATGACCGTGCCGGTCACCTTCACGTCGACCTTCGTCATGTGCGTGGGGCCCCCTCTGGGTCGGTGACGTCCCGGACGAAGTCCAGGAGCGCCGTCGCGAAGTCGTCCGGGGCGCGCAGGTGCGGCTGGCCGCGCAGTCCGGACAGGATGACGAGCCGGGCGTCGCGGGCGAGGTCCATCGCGAGCGCGTCCTTGGCGGCGAGCCGGTCGAACTCCGCGTTGAGCAGGAGGACCGGCGCGTCCACCGCCGCGAGGGCGCCGGACGGGTCGTACCGGAACGCGGCCTGGTAGCCCCACGCGTAGCGGTCGGCGACGCGCATCAGCTCGGCCACGGCCAGGTGGAGCATGTCCTGCGGGACGTCCGGTCCCCAGGTGCGGAGGTAGCGCTCGACGGCCCAGGGGAACTGCGAGCCCTCGGCGTCGATCGGCGCGTCGGGCGTCCAGTTCGCGAGGAAGGCGGCGCGCTCGTCCTCGTCGAACAGCGGGACGCCGCTCAGCATCAGGCCCGCGGCGGGCCGGAGACCTGCGGCGGGCAGGTGGGCGGCGGTCGCGAGCGCGATGGACGCCCCGCTGTGGACGCCGCCGAGAACGGGACTCTCCATCCCGATCCCGGCGGCCGCCTGTGCGAGCACCCGGGCGTAGTCCGGGATCTCGAAACCGGGCCCCGGCGGCGGGTCGGACGCGCCGTAGCCGGGGGTGTCGAACGCGACGGCGCGGGCGTGCCTGCCGAGCGCGGGCAGCAGGTCCTCGTAGACCCGGGAGGAGAGGGGCGACTCGTGGAACAGTCCGATCCACGGGCCGGAGCCGCCGTTGATCCGGTAGTGGACCTGGCCCCAGTCGGTGTCGGCGTAGCCGCCTTTCGTCTTCATCGCGTGCCCGCCGTTCGAAGTCGAATACATCAGACATAAGAGTAACGGGCGGCCATGAGGTACTGTCAATGGATACGAAGAGACCCGCTTGCAGGTCAGGTGAAGTGGGCAAAGATGACGTGATGGTTGCTTGACGCACTGTTGGCAATACATCAGATTTATCGGCCGACCAGCCACGGAATCGGGAGGTCCCCGGTGGACATCGCGCGAGAGAACACCGCACTGCTCGTCGTCGACATGCAGAACGGCTTCATCGAGGACAAGGGGTCCATGGCCAAGGTCGGCCTGCCGCACGAGGAACTGCGCCCCGCGGTCCCCGGCTGCCGCACCCTGATCGACGCCGCCCGCGCCGCCGGCGTCCCGGTGATCTTCACCCGGTACACCTTCCAGCCCGGCTACGTGGACGGCGGCCTGCTGCCGAATTACATCGTCCCGGCGATGAAGGAGGTCGGGTCCCTCGCGGCGGGCACGTGGGACGCGGAGATCGTCGACGAACTGGCACCGGCCGAGGGCGAGATCGTCATCGACAAGTCGCGGCCGAGCTCCTTCTACGGCACCCGCCTGGAGCCGGTGCTCACCGGCCTGGACGTCCGCTCCCTGGTCATCTGCGGCGTGACCACGAACATCTGCGTGGAGACCACGGCACGGGACGCGGGCCAGCGCGACTACTTCACCCACGTGATCAGCGACGCCACCGCCGAGTTCGACAAGGCCCGGCACGAGCACGCCCTGACCGGCATCGGCTTCCTCTTCGGCTGGATCAACACCGTCGACGACGTCGTCAACGCCTGGTCCTGATCCGGGCCCGGCACCGACTCGTTCATCCGTGGTGGTTTCCGTGCTCGGCACGGAGGCGGCCCGCGCCCTGGCCGGGCGAGGCTGTGACCACAGCGATCAGCCCGGCGGGCATGCCGGGCCGACCACGACCCACCACCACGGGAGTGACCATGGCCGCCAGTGGAAGCAGCACGTACGAGGGATTCACGGCCGAGGAGCGGGCCGCGATGAAGGAGCACGCCCAGGACCAGAAGAAGGCGGCGCGCCGCTCCTCGCGCGAGGACAAGGCGGCGGAGGCCGCGCGGGACGTCCTCGCGAAGATCGCCGAGCTGGACGCCTCGGACAGGATCATGGCCGAGCGCGTCCACGCCGTCGTCACCGCCGCCGTCCCGGCCCTCGCGCCGAAGCTCTGGTACGGGATGCCCGCCTACGCGCTGGACGGCAAGAACGTCTGCTTCTTCCAGAGCGCCGCGAAGTTCAAGGCGCGCTACGCGACCCTCGGGTTCAACGACCCGGCGAAGCTGGACGACGGCCCGATGTGGGCGACCGCCTTCGCCCTGACCGAGGTGACGCCCGAGGTGGAGGAGCGGATCGCCGCGCTCGTGAAGCAGGCCGTGAGCTGAGCCGAGCGCGCTACCGGACGGCCATGGGCGCGAGGCCGAGCCCGGCGAGCGCGGCCTCACCGGCGGCGGCGTGCTCGCCCCCGGCGAGCACCAGCGTCCGCGCCGACTGGTAGCGGCAGCCCGCCGCGTCGAACGCCGCCGCGGCGGCGAGCTGCCGTGGCAGGTCCCCGTCGAGCAGCGCCTCCGCCCGGTCCACCTGGGCGGAGGCGACCGGGTTGCCGGCGACCATGGTCCGGGCGGCGCCGATGCGGTCGCGGGCGTCCGGGTGCCCGGCGAGCACCGCCGCCTCCGCCCTGAGCGCCGTGTACCAGTGCAGCCAGACCCAGCAGACCCACTTCCACACCCGGTCCGGCTCAGGCGCGACGCGTGCCAGCGCCGCGTCCACGTCCCCGTGATGGAGCTGGACCATGGCGTCGAAGACCGCGCCGTAACCCAGCCGGTGGTCCAGTTCGGGACCGGCCTCGTCGACGATCGCGAGCCAGGACGCCCGTTCGTCATGGCCGCCGCGCAGCCCGTGGATCATCGCGACCGACGCGGCGGCCGGGCCGAGAGAGCGCGTCCGCAGCCGGCCGCTCTGCTCCCACGCGTCGAGGAACCTCACGCTGCCCGTGAGCACCTCGCCGGCATCGCCGGTGAACGCGTCCGCGACCAGTAGCCAGGACGTGGCATGGTGGCCCGCCTCCACCAGCAGCGGCTGATCGGCGAGCCGCCTGCCCCACCGGCGGGCTTCGGGCAGCTCACCCACGCCGATGGCGGTTCCGGCGGCCATGGCGAGGGCGTCCATCAGCTCGTGCGTGCCGGCGGGCGTCGGCGGTACGGAGGCCAGGATGTCGATCCGGCGCCGGGCCGCCGCCGCTGCGGCGAACGGGTCACCGGCCCAGCTCTGCGCGCCGGACAGCGCGTCGAGCGCCGCGGACTCCGCCACCGGGTCGGCCGTACGCCGCGTGAGCTCGACCGCCCGCCCGGCGCACTCCACCGTCTCCCGCGCGGTGTTGTCCGGGTCTCCCTGGACGGCGCCGAACGCGTCCGCGACGACCGCCGCCTCGGCCAGCGCGACCGCCGCCTCCGCGTCCGGGGCACCGGCCGACAGCTCCCGCGCCTCCGCCAGCATGGCGGTCACCTCGTCCACCGGGGGCGTCTCGGCGAACGAACTGGAGAACCGGTAGGCGACGGTGGCCGCCGTCGCCAGGTCGCGGCCGGCGCCGGTGGCGTCCCCGGCCCGGCGAGCCGCCGCCGCGGCGGCACGGTGCAGCCGGAACATGTCGCCGTCGAGGCTGCGGCATCCGGCCACCGCGGCGGCCTGCCGCAGCGCCACGGCACCGCCGGCGTCGTCGGCGGCGAGCCGGGCCGCCTGCTCGAACCGCTCCTGGGCCTCGCCGAGCAGGTTGCGGGCGAAGGCCAGCTCGGCCATGACCACGGCGAGCCGGTGGGCGTCCGCGCGCTGGTCCGGCTCGTCGGCGGCCCAGGTGAGCGCGGCCCGGATGTCCTCCGCCGCAGCGTCGAACCGGGCGCGCCAGTCCGCGCCCCCGGTCGCGCCGAGGGCGGTCGCACTGGCCAGGGACCACCGCAGATGACGGGATCGGACGTCGGTCAGCGTGCCGGCGTCGGCGAGCCGCTCCGTCCCGTACTGGCGGATGGTCTCCAGCGCGTGGTACCGGGTGCCGGACGCAGCCGGTGTCACGGTGAGCAGGCTCTGCTCGGCGAGCCCGCCGAGCCCGTCGACGACCGCCGCCGGGTCCAGCAGGCCGAAGCCGGCGACCTCGATCGCCGCCTCGGCGGTGAACGGCGCGACGAACACCGACAGCCGGTGCAGCAGTCCCTGCTCCTCCGGCTCCAGCAGGTCATGGCTCCAGTCCAGGACCGCCCGCACCGACCGGTGCCGGTCGTCGGCGCGGCCGCCGCCGGTGAGGAACCGCAGCTGATCGGAGAGCCCGGCCGTGAGGCCGTCCAGTCCGAGCGTCGGCCACCGCGCCGCCGCCAGCTCGATCGCCAGCGCCATCCCGCCGAGCCGTTCGCAGATCGCGAGGACCCCCTCGCTCACCGCCGGGCCGGTCGGCCGGCCGGCCGATGCCGCCCGGTCCATGAACAGGGCCACCGCGTCCGACTCGTCCCCGCTGTCCAGGGACAGCGGCGGGACGGGGAAGACCCGCTCGAACGGCACCATCAGCCTGGCCCGGCTCGTCACGAGCACCCGCAACCGCGGGCAGGTCGCCAGCATGCGCTCCAGGCACGGCCCCGGACCGCCCCGCACATGCTCGCTGTTGTCCAGCACCAGCAGCGCCTCGCGATCCGCGAGCGCGGCCGGCACCACCTCGTCGATGTCGCGTCCGGGCTGCTCGCCCACTCCCACCGCCGCCGCGATCGCCGCCCCCACCCGGGCCGCCTCGCTGACCGGAACCAGGTCGACGAACCACGCCCCGTCCGCGAACTCTCCGGCGAGGTCCGCCGCCACCGCCAGCGCGAGGCGGGTCTTGCCGACGCCGCCCGGCCCCGTCACGGTCACCAGCCGCTGCGCCCGCACCGCCTCGGCCAGTTCCCCGCGCTCCCGCACCCGGCCGACGAACCCCGTCAACGGGGTCGGCAGGGCGGACGCCGCCTGCGACCGCTCGCCGCGGGCGTCCTCGACGGCGTGCCGGGCGAGCGCCCGCCGGTCCGGCAGCAGCAGCTTGCGCAGCAGCGACGAGACGTGCGACTCGACGGTGCGCACGGAGATGACCAGCCGCGCGGCGATCTCCGCGTTGCTGAGGTGCTCCCCGAGCAGCGCGAGCACTTCGGCCTCGCGGGCCGAGATTCCTGGACTGGACACCGGCCCATTATCGGTGGCGGTTTCCGTGGCGGGCACGGAGGAGTCCCGCGCCCCTCGGCGAGAGGCTGTGACCATGACCTCCGAGCCCCGATCTCGTGCCCAACGCCGTCACGACACCGAGCACCGCCTCACCCATGACGTCGACATCTGGGTGGCCACCGCCTCGGCGGACGGCACGCCGTACCTGGTGCCGCTGTCCTTCGACTGGGACGGGAGGAAGCTACTTGCGGCCACCCCGGCGGACAGCCCGACAGGCAGGAACCTGACCGCCACCGGGACCGTCCGCCTGGCCCTCGGCCACACCCGCGACGTCACCATGATCGACGGCGAGGTCGAAGTCCTGGACATCGATGCGCTGCCGAAGGAGCGCGGTGACCGGTTCGCCGAACAGACGGGCTTCGACCCGCGCGCCCAGGCCGCGCCGTACCGCTGGTTCCGCATCACCCCACGCCGCATCCAGGCCTGGCGCGAGGTGGACGAACTACCCGGCCGCGACCTGATGCGCGAGGGCCGCTGGATGCCTTGACCTCGCCGCCTTGAGACGCAGGTCATACGCAACCGATGTCACGTTCTGCCGAGCCGTTCTTGTCTTCGGGGTTGTCAGCATCCGAACGGCCAAGGAGACCACTATGGAAGCCCGTCTGGACGCCTACAGCAGCCCCGTCGCGGCCGATTACGTGAAGCACCTCGTCACGGCGAACGCGGCGCTGTCGCGCTCGACCCTGCCCGCCGCGACGCAGGAACTGGTGAAGATCCGCGCCAGCCAGATCAATGGCTGCGGTTACTGCACCGACATGCACACCAAGGACGCCGCGTACGCCGGGGAAACCTCGCAGCGGCTCAACCTGGTCGCGGCGTGGCGCGAGGCGACGGTCTTCACCGAGGCAGAGCGCGCCGCCCTGGAGCTGGCCGAACAGGGGACCCGCATCGCCGATGCCGCGGGCGGTGTCCCCGACGACGTCTGGGCGAGCGCCGCCAAGCACTACGACGAGGACCAGCTCATCGCCCTGGTGACTTTGATCGCCCTCATCAACGCCTTCAACCGCCTGAACATCATCATCCAGCAGCCGGCCGGGGACTACCAGCCCGGCCAGTGGAGCTGACCCGCACCCGGCGCCAGACCAGGGGCGGGACGAGCCACACCGTCCCGCCCCACCGTCCCGCACCACCGGGCGGCACCGTCTCAACTGTCGTCAGCGAGGGTCCGTACGGCGTCGAGGACTTCTCCGGCCGTCGGCATCGACTCGGGTGACATCAGGGACTGCAGGACGAAGCCGATGGTGAGGGCGTGCAGCACCGAGCCCAGGCCGCGGGCGTCGGCCGCCCCGACCGACGCGGCGTCCCGGCCCAGGATCATCGCGGCCAACTCGGTGCGGGCGCGTTCGGCGCCCTCGACGAACGGCCGGCGCACGTCCTCGCTGACCACGGCCTCCCCGTAGGCCTGGGCGCTCGCCCGCAGCAGGTCCCGCTCGTGTGGGACGGCCTCGAACAACGCGCGGAGCGCGGCCTCCAGCTTCTCGGCCGGGGTGTCGCCGCCGGCGCCGCGCACGGCCGCCTCGATCTTGTCGCCCCACTCGCTGCTGGCCTCCAGCACGGCGGTGTTCATCAGGTTGTCCTTCGAGCCGAAGTGGTAACCGATGGACGCCAGGTGCGCTCCGGAGGCGGCGGCGATGTCGCGTGCGGTGACGTGGCCGTAGCCCTTCTCCGCCAGGCAGGCCCGCGCCCCGGCCAGGAGGTCGTCGCGTTGTCCCATGGGCCCGATCCTAGCCAACTGGGACGTACGTACGTTTGACGCACGGATTTGTACGTACGTACGATCAACCCATGCAAGCCTCCACGCGCGCCTGGTGGGGCCTGGCGGTCCTGCTGCTGCCCGCCCTGCTGACCTCGATGGACCTGTCGATCCTGTTCGTCGCCGGACCGACACTGGCCGAGGAACTCGCCCCGACCTCGTCCCAGTGGCTGTGGATGATGGACATCTACGGCTTCGTCATGGCGGGCCTGCTCGTCACCATGGGCGGGCTGGGCGACCTGATCGGCCGCCGCCGGCTGCTGCTCGCGGGCGCACTGCTGTTCGGTGCGGCGTCGGCGCTGACCGCCTGGGCCAACACGCCCGAAATGCTCATCCTGGCCCGCGCCCTGCTCGGCATCGGCGGCGCCACCCTCGCCCCGTCCACGTTGTCCCTGATCCGGGGGATGTTCACCGACGAAGCCAAGCGGCGGACCGCGGTGGGCGCGTGGACGGTCGCGTTCACCGGCGGCTCGGTCGCCGGGCCGATCGTCGGCGGCGTCCTGCTGGAGCACTTCTGGTGGGGCTCGATCTTCCTGATCAACATCCCCGTCATGGCCGTGCTGCTGGTCGCGGCGCCGTTCCTCATCGAGGAGTCCCGGAACCCGGAACGCGCGGCGTTCGACCTGCCCGGGGCCGCCGCCTCGCTGGTCGCCGTCCTCGCCCTGGTCTTCACGATGAAGCAGGTCGCTGAGCACGGCCCCGACCGCACCGCCGCCCTGGCGGCCCTCCTGGGCCTGGCCGCCGGGACGGCGTTCGTGATCAGGCAGCGCAGGGCCGCGTACCCCCTCATCGACCTCGGCCTCTTCCGCCGCCCCGCGTTCAGCGCCGCCGTCGGCGCCAACACCGTGGCGGCCCTCGCGGCGGCGGGCCTGGGTGTGCTGGCGTTCACGTTCATGCAGTCCGTCCACGGCCTGACCCCCCTGGAGGCGGCACTGCACGCGCTGCCCACGTTCGCCGGGACGTTCGCGGGCGCGCTCCTGGCCACCGTTCTGGGCGCCACCCGGCTGCCGCCCGCCGCGCTGATCGCCTCCGGTCTCCTGGTCGCGGCCACCGGCTTCGCGTCCATCGCCACCCTGGACGCCGGCACGGGCGTGTGGGCGTTCGTCGGCGCCTACACGCTGCTCACCTTCGGGATCGGCGCCATCGGCACCACCGCCAACTCGCTGATCCTGACCACCGCCCCACCCGAACGGGCCGGGGTCGCCGCGGGCGTGTCCGAGACGAGCAACGAACTCGGCGCCGCCCTGGGCATCGCCGTCCTCGGCACGATCGCGAACGCCGCGTACCACTCCGATATGGCCGCGAACGCACCTGCCGGAACCGAACCGTCCGCGATGGACACCGTCGCGGGCGCCGCCGCCGCGGCCGAACAGATGCCCGCGGACGCCGCGGCGCACCTGCTGGCCGTGGCAGCCGCCGCCTACACCGAAGGCACCACAACGGCGGCACTGCTCAGCGCGACGACGATCGCTCTCGTCACCATCCCGATCACCCTCGCCCTCCGCACTCGAACCCGAACCCGCACCCGAACATGAGGCCAAGGGCGTCTCGTTCGCCTTAGAGGCCGGTGAGGATCTCGGTTCCGGTTGCCGTGACCAGGACCGTGTCGCAGAACGCGGCCGTCTTGGTCCGGTCCTTGGTGGCGACGTTCCAGCCCTCGGCGTCCGTCTCGATCTCGGGGCTGCCGAGCGTGAGCATGACCTGCACCGTGAAGATCATCCCTTCGGAGATCACCGTAACGGCGGCGGGGGCGTCATGTCCGGGAACGAAAGGGTCCTGATGGAGGTGCGCGCCGATGCCGTGCCCGCCGAAATCGCGGACGACGCCGTACCCGAAGCGCCGGGCGTACGACTCGATCACCCGGCCCACGACATTGATCTGGCGGCCCGGTCGGACGGCGGTCACCGCGCGGCGCAGCGCCTCCCGGCCACGCTCGACGAGCTGGACCGCCTCGCCGTCATCCTCGGCTCCCGGGACGACATGGCTGGTGGCGGCGGCGCTGTGCATGCCGTCGACGTTCCCGGCGAGGGCCAGCGTGACCAGGTCACCGGGCGCGAGCGTGCGGTCGTCGGGAAAGCCGTGGCAGACGACCTCGTTGACCGCGATGTCGCACGCCGCCGGAAATCCCCGATAGCCGAGGAAGGAGGGCCGCGCCGGGGCCAGGTGCTCCTGTGCGGCCGCGGAGATGTCCGCCAGAGTCGGACCGGACGCGGTCAGTCCGGCGGCCGACCTCTCCAGCGCCGTGGCGACGAGCGTCCCCGCCCGGCGTACGGCGTCCAGCCCGTCCTCAGCCTCCACCGCGTCCTCCAGAGTCGATGCGCTTCGGACGGGAACGTCCTGATCATTAGGACGGAGCGTCCCCGGCCCATGTTCCGATCTGACCGGAGACGGCCGTTCGGTGCTCGCCGCGACCCATGCTCCGCCTCCATGCCTTCGACCGGGTCAGCGCTCGCGATCTCCACGGATGGCGCGGTGCGGGTCCGACGCGCGGTGCGATGATGCGCCGATGATCGAAGTTCGCGGGGAGTGGGACGTCGTCTGGGCGCATTGGCGGCCCGCTGCTCGGCACGCGCTTCTGGAGCATCCCCTGCCGGTCGGAGCCGTGGTCGCCGGGACGGTCGAGGGGCGGCCGGTCGCAGTCACCGGGACCAATGACGGAGTCGTCCGGGTATGGGACCTGGCTGCCGAGCGGCCGGAAGGTGTGCCGATGCCCGGCCACAAGTTCCGGATCGGCGCGGCCGCGATCACCGTCCTGGAGGGCCGCCCCGTCGCGGTGACCTGCGGGCGCGACCGGACCCTCCGCATCTGGGACCTGCTGGAGCCCGGCGTGACCGCGCGAGTGGACGGCGAGGGCGCCTGGATGAGCGCGCTGGCCGTGGGCGAGGTGGACGGTCAGTGCTTTGCAGTGACCGGAGGCAGCAACGACGGCACCGTGCGGATCTGGGACCTGGCGGCCCGGCGCCCGGCCTGCGACCCGCTGGCGGGGCACTCGGGCTGGGTGAACGCGGTCGCGACGACCGGCCCGGTGGCGATCAGCGGCGGTTCCGACGACGGCACGATCCGGCGCTGGGACATGCGCACGGGGGAGCCCATCGGCGAGCCCGTCTCCGCTCACCCCAAGGGGGTCGCCGCACTGGTGGCCGGTGATCTGGACGGCACCGCCATCGCCGTCTCCACCGGTTATGCGGAGACGATCGCGCGTGTGTGGGACGTCGCGACCGGGCGGCCTGTCGAGGACGTCGAGCTCGACGGGGAACCGCACGCCATCGCCATGACCGATGTGGAAGGACGTCCCAGGCTCGTCATCGGCGTCGGGAAAGAAGGCCGCCTCCACGTGTGGGACCTGGCGGCGCGACGGTTCGAGGCAGGACCCCTGCCGGGCCCCGGTTCGAGGGTGAACGCCGTGGCGACGGCCGAACGCGACGGTGCGCTGATCGCTGTCACCAGCGGCGACGACGGAAAGGCCCGGGTCTGGGACATGGACGCGGATCGTCCCGGCCCGTCCGGAACCGATGGGTCAGCGGAGGGTCATCCCGGCGCGGTGAGTGCGGTGGCCTTGAGCACGTCCGGTGGCCTTCCGGTCGCCGTCACCGGCACTGCCACCGGAACCGTCCAAGTGTGGGACCTAGCCACGGGACAGGCGCTGGGAGACCCGCTCCCCGGCGGGGGCACGTGCCCTGTGGCGACCGTCGAGCCGATCGTGCTGGACGGTCACCCTGCCGTCGTAACTGGAGGCCGGGACCGGATGGTCCGCATCCGGGGCATCGGCGGCGCCGCCGGTACCTCGGTCGACCTGCGGGGAGTGGACGCGTTCGCCACCACCGTCCTGGACGGCCGTCTCATGCTCATCGCCGGGCGGCCGAACTTCACCACGCAGGTCTGGTCGCTGCACCCGGATCCGGCCATGCTGGGCACGCTCACCGGCCACACCGCCCGGGTGAAGGCGATCGCGGCGGGGCGCGCGAAAGGCCGCCCGATCGCCGTCACGCTCGGCCACGACTCGACCGTGCGGCTGTGGGACCTGCGGACCTTGGAACCGGCAGCGGCGCCGTTCAGCGCGGTCACCGGCGACGGGGGCTACATGAACGCGATGGCGATCGGTGAGCTGGACGGCCGCACCGTCCTGGCCGCGGGAAGCAGCGACGGCACCGTCGGGATGCGGGATCTGGCCACCGCGCTCCCCCTGGGCGACCCTGTGATCCGGCACGCCGGCATCGTGAACACCGTCGCCGTGGGCCGCCTCGCCGGACGCCAAGTCGTGGCCTCCGGCGCCGACGACGACACCGTACGGATCTGGGACCCGTCCGAAACGATGACCCGGACCCTCCGCCTCGGCTCCAAGGTCTCCGGCATCGCGATCACCGAGGACGGCACCCTGCTCATCGCGGCCTACGCGGGGATCGCCCACCTGCGTCCCACCTGAGCCGGAACCTCAGAACCCGGCCTCGGCGACCGGGAGCCGAAGACCACCTCGGCTACGTCGCGGCGGTGGCGAGGGTCCGCTGCGCCAGGCGGATTACGGCCGGGTCGATCAGGTGGCCCTTGGCGTCGAGGACGACGCCGGAGCCGGTCGCGGTTGCCGCCTCGTATCTTGCGAGGACGTCCTTGGCCTGGGCTATCTCTTCCGAGGTCGGGGTGAAGGCCTTGTGGACGACCGGGATTTGGGCGGGGTGGATGCAGGCTCGGCCTACGAAGCCCTGGCGGCGGACGCGGTCGGTGGAGGCCGCGAGGGCGTCGGGGTCGGAGGTGATGGTGGAGACCGGGCCGACCGGTGGGTGGAGGCCGGTGGCGGCGCTGGCCATTACGGTCATGGTGCGGGCGAACGCCAGTTCCGCCTCGTCCGGGCCGGGGTCGAGGCCGGCGTCGGCGGCGAGGTCGACCTCGCCGATCTGGAGGCGGTGGACCCTCGGCGCACGGGCGATGTCCCGGACGTCCAGAATCGCCCCCGCCGTTTCCAGCAGCGGCATCAGGTGGGTCGTCGCGTCTCCGAGGTCGGACAGGAGGGCGGCGACCGATGTGACCTGTGCGGCGTCCTCGGCCTTGGCTAGCACGAGACCGGTCAGCGCGGGCAGGCCGGCCAGGGCGCGGACGTCCTCGTGCGCGGCCTCGCCGCCGTTGATCCGCACCCAGAGTTCGGTGCCGCCGGTTTCCGGAGCCGAGCGGAGCCAGTCGGCGACCGTGCGTCGGGCCGTGTCCTTGGCGTCCGGTGGTACCGCGTCCTCCAGGTCGACGATGAGGGCGTCGGCGCCGCGGGTCAGGGCCTTGGCCAGCTTGTCGGGGGCGTTCGCCGGGACGTACAGGTAGCTGCGGGGCAGCCGTGCGGTCATCGGACGACCGTCTCGCCGCGCAGGAGGGACTTGGCGACGACCGTGCGCAGGACGTCGTTCGTGCCCTCGCCGATGCTCATCAGGATCGCGTCGCGGTAGAGCCGCTCGACCTCGTACTCGGTGGAGTAGCCGTAGCCGCCGTGGACCTTCATGGCCTCGATCGCGGCCTGGAGGGCGACCTCCGAGCAGAAGATCTTCGCCATGCCGGTCTGCCCGTCGGCGCGGCCCTGTCGGACGGCGTCCGCGGCGAAGTAGGCCATGAGGCGGGCGGCCTGGAGCTGGGTGGCGACGGTCGCGAGCTGGAGTTGGACGGCCTGGAAGTCGCCGATGGCCTGGCCGAACGCCTTGCGCTGCCCGGCGTAGGCGAGGGCCTCGTCGTAAGCGCGCTGGGCGATGCCGACCGAGCGGGCGGCGATGTTGACCCGGCCCCATTCGAGTGCGGAGAGGGCGTGCTGCATGCCCTTGCCTTCGACGCCGCCTAGCAGGTTCTCCTTCGGCACCCGGACGTTGTCCAGGACGATCTCGCAGGACTCCGTGCCCTTGTAGCCGAGCTTCGGGATGTCCTTGAGGATCTCGTAGCCCTCGGTGTCGGCGTCCACGAGCAGGATGCTCATGCCCTTGTGCGCGGGGGACACCGACGGGTCGGTCTTCACCAGCACGGGCAGCGGGTCCGCGTACCGGGCGTTGGTGATCCACATTTTGGACCCGTTGACGACGTAGTGGTCGCCGTCGAGGCGGGCCGTGGTGCGGATGCCCTGGAGGTCGGTGCCCGCGTCCGGCTCGGTGAGGCCGATGCCGGTGCGGCGCTTGCCGGTCGCGAGGTCCGGGAGGTACTTGCGCTTCTGCTCGTCGGTGCCGCGCATGGCGATCATGCGGCAGGCCAGCGAGTGGCTGCCGAGGATGCCGGCGATGCCCATCCAGCCGCGCGCGATCTCCTCGAAGACCAGCGCGAACGAGACGGGGTCGAGGTCGAGGCCGCCGTACTCCTCCGGGATCGTGATCCCGAACAGCCCCATGTCCGCCATGCCCTTGACGATCTCGGTGGGGTAGCGGCCGGTCTGCTCCCAGTCGCGCGCCACCGGGATGATCTCGTTGTCCACGAAGTCGCGCAGGACCGCGCGGAACTCGCGCTGGTCCTCGTTGAGCTGGAAATCCACTTAGCTGCCTTTCTCGGTCTCAGGGGACGGCGGTGTGAACACCGGGAGCGCCCGACCGTCGTCGAGGTCGACCCAGGCGACCCGAACCCTGTCGTCGATGCGCCAGTCGTCCGGTTCCCGGTCCTGGAGGCGGGTGAGGAGGACGACCCCCTCGTCCAGCCGGACGCGGGCGATGACGTACGGGACGGTGAGGTCCGGGCGCGGGGCGCGGTAGGCGATGCTGAAGGAGTCCACGACTCCCGCGCCGCCGGCGGTGACCCAGTCCAGTTCGTCCGACCCGCAGTGCACGCAGAGCGGGCGCGGCGGATGCTGGACGCCGGGCTGCCCCTCCCGGGCGCAGCGCGCACAGGTCTGGAGGACGAGCCGGTGCTCCCTGGTCGCCTCCCACCAGGGGCCGGTGACCTCGTCAGGTGCCGGGACGTCGGGCTTGAAGCCATCGGAGCCGGTCATCCGTCCACCCCCAGGACCACCGTCGCGTGCGTCGAAAGGATTCCGCCGGTGCCGTGGGCGACGGCGAGCCGCGCGTCCGGGATCTGCCGGTCCCCGGCGTCGCCGCGCAGCTGCTTCACCGCCTCGACGAGCAGGAGGATCCCGAACTGGCCCGGGTGGCAGTAGGACAGGCCGCCGCCCGAGGTGTTGAGCGGGAAGTCGCCGCCGGGCCTGATGCGCCCGCCGGCGATCCAGTCGAGGGCCTCGCCGCGCCCGCAGAAGCCGAGCCCTTCCAGCGTCAGCGCGACCGTGATCGTGAACGAGTCGTACACCTGCACGACGTCGATGTCGGAGGGGGAGACGCCGGCGCGGGCGAACGCGTCCGCGCCGGAGCCGACCGCGCCGGTGACGGTCAGGTCGGGTGCCGCGGTCATCGAGTTGTTGGTGGTCCGCTCGCCGTACCCGAGCACCTCGACGGGCGTGCGGCGCAGGTCCCGCGCCCGTTCGAGGGACGTCAGGACGATCGCGCCGCCGCCGTCGGTGACCAGGCAGCAGTCCAGCGCGGTGAGCGGGCTGGAGATCATCGCCGAGCCGGTCACGTCGCCGGCGGTGAGCGAGCCCTTGCCGTAGCGGAACGCGGCGGGGTTCAGCAGCGCCCATTCCCGCGCCGCCACGGCGATCTCGGCGAGCTGCTCGCGCGCCTTGCCGTAGGTGTGCAGGTACCGCTGCGCCGCCATCCCGTAGTACGACAGCGGGAACAGCGGCCCGTACGGCGTCTCGAACTGCGCCTCGGGCGTGTGGTCCTCGACCACCCCGCCGAGCGAGCGGGACCGCGCCGACCGCTGGTTGGACGCGAAGCTGATCACGATCGTCTCGGCCTGGCCCGCCTGGATGGCCTGCGCGGCGCGGGCCACGAACATCTCGAACGCGGAGCCGCCCGCGTACGTCGAGTCCGTCCAGCGCGGTTCGAGGCCGAGGTAGTCGGCGAGCTGGGTCGCCGAGAACCGCGACACCCCGGTGGTGGCGAGGCCGTCGACGTCGCGCAGGCCGAGGCCCGCGTCGTCCAGCGCCCGCGAGATCGCCTGCGCCTGGAGGCCGAGGATCGACCGGTTCGTCACGCCGAGGTCGCACTCGGCGGCGCCCGCGATGGCGACACCCGTGCTCATGGCTCCCCCGCCCCGCCGGGCCCGTCGGCGGTGCCGAGCAGGACGCGGGCGCGGGCCGGCGCGACGGCGACGCGGTCGGTCTCGCCGTCGTCGCCGACGACGACCACCCGCAGGTCGAGGTCGAGGTATCCGTCGCCGGCCTCGGTGACGGTCCCCTCGCAGCGGACGGTCTCCTCGGCGAACACCAGCGCCTTGAAGTTGAAGTCCAGCGTGCGGACGAAGCACTGCGGGCCGAGCCAGTCCTGGATCTGCTCGACCAGCAGCGCGCCGAACACCTGGCCGTCCACGACCAGGCCGGGCAGGTTGGACGCCTTGACGAACTCGGTGTCGTAGTGGAGCCGGTACCAGTCCCAGGTGGCGCCCGCGTAGGCGATCATGTCCGGGAGCCCGATCCGGCGTTCCAGCGGAGGCACGGCCTGGCCGACCTCATGCACGGCCTGAGCGGTCATGAGCCCGCCTCCAGCGATACGAAAATGATCGTCTCCTCGTTCTCCGCGAGCTTCTCGCCGTCCTGCTGGGTGTAGGTCGCCCGCGACGTGATGATCAGCATCTCCGCGCCCGCCCGGTTCGTCTTGCCTGCCACGTCGGTGATCTCCCACGTGGCGGTGACGATGTCGGACGGCAGGATCCGGCGGTGGAAGACGTAGCGGTTGCCGCCGCGCACCTTCCGCGTCCCGGGGATCTCGATGCCCCAGTTGTGGCCCGCGTCGCCGTCCGGCCCGATCGGCAGGTTGGCGTACTGGTTGGTCTCGCAGATCAGGGTCGGCGGCGCGGTCACGTCGGCCAGGCCCTGCGCCCGCGCGTACTCGGGGTCGGAGTACAGCGGGTTGTGGTCGCCGATCGCGATGCCGAAGTACCGTCCGGCGGCGGCGCCCATCGGCTCGGGCGCGGTGTAGACCTTGGTCCGCCCGGCCAGCGCCCGGATCTCGTCGGTGAGCAGCGTCATGACGCCGCCCCCGTGGTGGGGTTCGACGTGGTGGGGCTCGCCGTGGTCGGGGCGCCTTCCGGGTACAGCGCGGTCGGGAAGACCTCCAGGAGGAACTCCGGACGCAGCAGGCCCTTGCAGATCGCCCCGGTCGAGGCGGGCCACGGCGGTGACAGCAGCCGCTCCCGGACGGGCGCGACCGCGCGGTAGTCGCGCAGCGCCGACTCGACGCAGAACTCGATGGTCGACAGCAGGTCCGCCGGGCCGAGGCCCGCGTGCTTCAGCAGGTGCAGGATGGCCCCGTAGGTCGCCTCGGCCTGTGCCCCGATGTCGTCCGGGTGCAGTGCCTTCTGGGTCTCCATGTCGAGCGCCGCGAACCCCGACATGAACAGCGTCCGTCCGGCCCGGACGCCCGGCGCGTAGGTCAGCGTGTCGTACCGGGACCAGCCGGGGTTGACCAGTTCGAGGGGGTGCCGGGATGCGGTGACGTCGATCGCGACGAGCGCGCCGGGACGGTGCAGCCGGCTCACCAGGATGCCGCCCGCGCCCGGGTACACGCCCGCGCCGCCGAGCCGCTCCTTCCGGACGCGGTGGGTCTTGCGGTAGACCTCCCGGGTGTCCGGCGTGGAGTAGTCGTAGGTCGTCACCGCGTTGTCGAGCGACAGGCCCGCTTTCCGGAGCAGCACGTCCGCCTGGTCGAGGCAGTAGGCGTACTGGCCGGCGAAGTCGCCGGGGCTGACGACGTCGCCCGACGCGTCGACGGGCACCATGGTCGGCAGGTGGACGGTGCCGTCGTGGCCTTCGCGGACGGGTGAGGGCACCCAGGTCCCGGCCTCGCGCCGCTCGCTCGCCGCGAGCAGCTCGGAGCCGCCGCCCCGCACGGCGTGCATCTCGACCTCCAGCAGCGCGGCGGAGCGGACGAGCCGTTCCACGACCACGGTCGTCACCGTGGGCTCGTGCGCGCCGAAGACCTCCTTGCGGATCGCCGCCGCGGCCTCGTAGTCGACCATCCCGGCGACCGTGACGTTCTCGGTCACGTGCACGACGTCATCGGGGCCGTACCCGGCCGCCTCGATGATCGTCATGACCTTCTTGTAGGCGGTGCGGGCCTGCTCGGTCATCGTGCCCGAGACCGTCATCTTCCCGACCGCCGCGTCGTGCGCGGCGGCGGTGTGCCCGGACGACCACGCGCCGCCGTCCTCGGACAGTCCGAGGCAGAACGTGAACCCCTCGTAGGGGAACCACGGGAACTCGGCGGGCTTGATCGCTTGCAGTGTCATTCCTTCTCCTGCGCGCTGGGGGTGAGCTGGGCGAGCCGCGCGGCGGCCCGCATGACGGTGGCGGCGTCCTGCTGGTCGCCGAGCGTCTCGACGGTGCGGGCGAACGCCTCGGCGTCGGTGGCCGGGACGCCCGCGTTGCCCTCGAACTTGGCGATGAGCGCCGCGCGGCCGAGCGGGCGGTCGCCGCCGCCCTCGCTGCGCGGCACCGAGCCGGCCACCTCGCGGCCGTCGTCGAGCGTGATCGTGACCTGGCCGGGCGCGTCGGCGGCGACGACGCCGGGGGAGCCGGTGACGTCCCAGCTGACGCGGGCGGCGAGCCGGGTCACCTCGGGGCGGGCGATCGAGTCCGGCTCGAAGGTCTCCAGGCTCAGGCCCCGGTCGGTGATCAGCGCGGCGACCGTCCACGGCAGCGAGAACTTCGCCGCGTACGGGCTCGCGGGGCGGGTCAGGTCGCGCGAGGTGTCGCACACGACCGGCGCCGAATCCGGGTGGACCTTGGCGTGGACGCTGATGACCTCGTCGGCGCCGAATCCCTCGCGCGCCATCGCGTCCAGGACCGCGCCGATCGTGGCGTGCGAGAGCTGGCACGCCGCGTACGGCTTGATCCCGATCCGGGTGGTCTCCCAGCGCTCGCCCAGGCCGTCCACGATGGACGCGGGCTCGGCCGGGTTCGCGGAGAGGGTGTCGAACACGCCGTGCGGGCCGTCGAAGACGGTCTCCGGCCCGGTCGCCCCGGCCGCCGCCAGCCGCGCCGCGACGATCCCGGACTGCGACGCGAACCCGGGATGGAGCTGCTTGGTCGACGCCCCGGTGCCGAGGAAGGCGAGCAGGCCGCCCGCCTGGCTGCCCGCGATGCCGAGCGCGTTCGCGGCCCGCCTCGCGTCCAGCCCGAGCAGCCGGGCGCTGACCAGCGCGGACGAGAAGACCCCGGCGACCATGGTCGCGTGCAGGCCGCGCGCGTGGAAGCCGTGCGGCGCGGCGGCCGCGACCCGGCAGGCCGTCTCGTACCCGGCGACCGCCGCCGTCAGGATCTCCCGTCCCGAGGCGCCGGTCTGCTGCCCGACGGCGAACGCGGCGGGCAGCACGACCGCGGTCGCGTGCACCAGCCCGCCCGCGTGCGTGTCGTCGAAGTCGAGCGCGTGGACGAGCGTGCCGTTCGCGAGGGCGGCGGCGGGCGCCGACAGCCGCTCCCCGCCGCCGAGCACGCCGGCCTCGGGCGGGCCGCCGAGGCCGCGCGCCACCTCGATCGCGGGCGCCGCCGCCCCCGTCCGGAGGGCGCCGAGCGCGGTGCCGAAACCGTCCAGCAGGTGCCGGGTCGCGGCGGCGCTCACCGGCCCGGGAACCTCGGCGAGGCCGAGGGCCCAGGCGGCCAGCTCCCGTGCGATCATCGCGACGCCGCCTCCGGTTCGGTGTCGGCGGCCTTCCCGTCCGGTGCGGGCTTGGCCGCGGGCGGCTCGACGTCGCCGAACGCTCCCCCGTCCCGCAGCTCGGCCACCGTGGCGTCGTCATACCCGGCGATCTCGCGGACCACCAGGTCGAAGTCCTCGTTGCGGAGCGGCGCCCGGCGGTACTCCGGCTGCTCGGAACCCACCCGGACCGGCGAGGCGAGCTGCTCCACCGTCCCGAAACGCGGGTGCTCGGTCGTGACCCGGAGCCCGCGCGCCTTGGTGTGCTCCTCCTTCATGGCCTGCTCGACGTCGTTGATCGGGCCGCAGGGGATGGACGCGGCGTACAGCTGCTCCAGCCACTCGTCCACGGTCCGCTGCCGGAAGATGTCCTCGAGGAGGGGGATCAGCGTGTCCTTGTTGCGGGCCCGGTCGGCGAACGATCCGTACCCGGACCCGGCCTCGGCCCACTCGGGGTGGCCGACGACGGACGCCAGCCGCGTCCAGAACTTCTCCTTCGCGCAGCCGACGATGAACCAGCCGTCGCTCGCCCCGAACGCCTGGAACGGCACCAGCGACGGGTGCGCCGAGTGGCTCGTGCGCTCCGGGGTGAACCCGGCGTTCAGGTGCCAGGTCGCCGGGTAGGTCAGCAGCCCGATCGCGGTGTCGTACAGGCTGACGTCGCAGTCCATCCCGACGCCGTCGCGGCGCGCCGCGTGCAGCCCGGCCAGCAGGGAGATCGCCGCGACGAACCCGCCGGAGTAGTCGACCAGCGACAGCCCCGACTTGGTGGGCGGGCCGTCCGGCTCGCCGGTCAGGTCCATCCACCCGGCGAGGCCCTGCAGCACGTAGTCGTAGCCCGGCTCCTTGCTGCGCGGCCCGTTCATCCCGAACCCGGTGAGCGAGCAGCACACGATCGCCGGGTTCAGGTGCTTCAGGTCGTCGTAGGTGATGCCGATCTTCTTAGGGACGTCGCCGCGCAGGTTGGAGTACACGACGTCGGACACCTTCACCAGGTCCTCGAAGACCCGGCGGCCCCCCTCGGTCGACAGGTCGAGGGACAGGCTGCGCTTGTTGCGGTTGAACGTCTCGAAGAACAGCGAGTCCTCGTCCTCGCCGTACGGGGGGACGTAGCGGCCGACGTCGCCGCCCGACCGGGGCTCCTCGATCTTGATCACCTCGGCGCCGAGGTCGGCGAGGTGCACGCTGCCGAACGGGCCGGCGCCGTACTGCTCGACGGCGATGATGCGGACGTCTTCGAGAGGTTTCAAGCGGAGCTCCCTGTGAGGTCTGGCAGCAGCGACAGGAGCTCGTCCTGGGCCGCGCGGGTCTCGGTGGCGCTGAGACCGTGGGTCGGCGGGCTGAGCTTCACCGAGTCGGCGAGGCCCTCGTAGGCGGCGATGCGCTCGGCGACCTCGTCGCGCCCGCCCGCCATCGTCAGCGCGTCGATCATCTCGGGGGAGACCGTCTCGGCGAGGTGCTCGGCCCCCGTGCCGTTGCGGAACGCGGCGATGACGGCCTGCTGCTGCTCCGCCAGCCCGTGGAAGGCGAAGAAGTCGGCGTAGGTGCGCACGCTGGCGTAGAAGCCGACGAGCCCGGACACGCGGCGCAGCGCGGTTGCGCGGTCGTCGGAGACCGAGCAGCAGGCGGACACGACGACGTCGACGTCCTCGCGCCGCTTGCCCTCGGCGCGGGAGATGCCGGTCTCCAGCTCGGGCATGATCTGCTCGGCGAGGTAGCGGGGGGAGCACAGCTCGTGGCTGATCCAGCCGTCGCCGATCGTCCCGGCGAGGCGGGTCATGGCCGGGCCCATCGCGGCGATGTAGACGGGGATGTCGGCGCGGCGCACCGGGAAGGGACGCTGGTAGCCGCGGATCCTCATCGGCTCCTCGTCGCCCGGCAGGTCGATCGGGTCGCCGGTCGTGCACGTCGCCCAGAACTCGCGGACGTTGCGCACGGTCTCGCGCAAGTGCGTGACGGGCTTGCCGAACGGGACGTTGTGCCAGTCCTCGTTGAGCCGCTGGACGCCCGTCCCGAGGCCGAGGATGAACCGCCCCTCGGACATGTCGTCCAGGTCCAGCGCCTCCAGCGCGGTGATCATGGGGCTGCGGGTGAACGCGAGCGCGATCCCGGTGCCGATCCGTGCCCGCTCGGTGGCGGCGGCGAGCGCGGCGGCGGTGACCGTGGCGCTGCGGTGCAGCTCGGGCACCCAGATGACCTCGGCGCCGCCGGCCTCCGCGCGGCGGGCCGCGTCGGTCAGCTCCGCGAGCGTCTCCCCCCAGGGGGCGAACGTGATCCTCATGCGCGGCCTTCCTCGGCTTCGAGGCTGAGCGGCTTCTTCGCCTCGGGGAACAGGTCGTCCAGCGGCTCGGCGCCCTGCTTGTAGACCAGGAAGCTGCGGCGGAACGTGCAGACCTCGTCGCCGTCCTGGTTGAGGGTGCGGGTGCGGATGGTGACGATGCCGGCGTGCGGGCGGCTCGACGACTCGCGCTTGTCCAGCACGAGCGACTCGCTGAACAGGGTGTCGCCGGCGAAGACCGGGTGGGACATCCTGATGTCCTCCCAGCCGAGGTTGGCGAACGCATTTTGGGTGGTGTCGATGACGCTCTGCCCGACCGCGATCGCGACGGTCAGGGTGGACACGACCAGCGGCCTGCCGAACTCGGACTTCGCGGCGTACTCGCCGTTGAAGTGCATCTGGTTCGTGTTCATCGTCAGGAGCGTGAACCAGGTGTTGTCGCTCTCGGTGACCGTGCGCCCGAGGGGATGCCGGTAGACGTCGCCCACCTGGAAGTCCTCGTAGAACCGTCCCTTCCACCCGTCCTTGAGCGTCATGGCCGTCCTCTCGCATCGCATCGCATCGTTAAAGTCAGACATATCGATACTAGGGTAAGTCCAGGGCTGGTGTCCAAGACGGATGACCTTTTGGACAGACACCAACCCTGTGCTGTACCTGCACTTTTCCTGATGCCGGACGCCCCGGCTCGGGCCGGTCCGCCCCGGCGGAATCTCGAAACATCAGAGGTTTACGACCGATCGTCCGCGAGGTGGAGCGCGGCCAGCGCGGCGTTGACGATCGCCCCGGCGCGCAGATCATGCAGCTCGTACAGGTCCCGGATGCTTCCGGACTGCCCGAACTCGTCCACTCCAAGCGGGACGGCCGCTACACCGAGTGCGGACCCGAGCCACGCCAGCGCGTGCGACGCCGCGTCCTGGACGGTCACGACGGGCGCCCGATCGGGGAACGCGGCGCGCAACCCGTCCGGGGCCGGCCGTGCCGTCGCGGTCCGCACCCCCTGCCGCAGCCCGTCCTGCCACGAACGGTAGAGCCGGCCGGCGGACGTGACGTCCACGACATGCGCGGCGACCCCCTCGTCCGCCAGCTCCCCGGCCGCCTCCAGCACTTCGGGCATGACCGCGCCCGACGCCGCGAGATGCACGACCGGCGCGCGTTCGTCCCGCAGGTCCGGGCGGTCGTGGTGGGCGTCCTTGAGCCGGTACGCCCCGGCGAGCGCCTGCGCCCGGACCGCGCCGTCGCCGAGCCGCGCCCGCGCCGCCTCGAACGGGGACTGGTCGATCGGACGGGTCGTCAGCCGGAAGTAGTAGGCGACCTCGCGGTCGTCCGATCCGGCGGGGTCCGCGGCGATCCGGCCGAGCGCGTCGCACAGCAGCCAGTCCAGGGCCGCTCCGTAGGTGGGCTCGGCGAACGTGACGCCCGGCAGCTCGATCCCCACCGACGCCGTGATGGACGACTGGTGCGCGCCGCCCTCCGGGGCGAGCGAGATCCCCGACGGCGTGCCCGCCACGACGAACCGCGACCCCGAGTACGCCCCGTACAGGAAGGCGTCCAGCCCCCGCAGGACGAACGGGTCGTAGACGGTGCCCACGGGCAGCAGCGGCTGGTCCGACATGTCCCAGGCCAGGCCGAGCTGCCCGAGCAGCAGGAACAGGTTCATCTCCGAGATGCCCAGCTCGATGTGCTGGCCGGCCGGGTTCTCCGTCCAGCGCAGCGGGCCGTCCTGCGACCAGGCCCGCCGCTGCGCGGGCGAGAACACGCCCGTCTTGTTGATGAACCCCGCGAGGTTGGTGGACGTGGCGACGTCCGGGGCCGTCGTGACCAGGTACGGAGCCACCGCCTCGTCCCGGGCCAGGTCCGTCAGCACCCGGCCGAACACCTCCTGGGTGGAGGTGGGCTTCCCCGTCCGCACACCCGTGGCCGCCGGCACCGCGACCTCCGGTGACGCGGAGCGGGGACGCCTGGCCAGATGGTCGCGGCGCGCTCCGGCCCAGATTCCCGCGGGTGAAGCCGGATCCAGCGGGTCCCATTCGGTTTCGGAGGTCAGGCCCGTCCGGGTTCTCAGCTCGTCGATCTGCTCGCCGGTGAGCAGCGCGGCATGGTTGCGGGGACCGCCCGCGAGCGGCAGCCCCCAGCCCTTCACCGTGTAGGCGAACACCACGCTCGGCCTGTCGCGGACCGCGTCGCACTCCGCGAACGCGTCCAGCACCGCCTCCACGTCGTGCCCGCCGAGGTCGGTGACCAGCGGCCCCAGCTCCGCGTCGGGCAGGTCCGCGACGAACTCGCCGACCTGGGGCGGGGCGCCGTCCAGGAACCGTTCGCGCAGGGCGGGCCCCTCCAGGGCGAAGAGCGACTGGTACTGCTCGTTGGGCATCGCGTCGATCCACGTCCGCAGGTGCTCCCCGCCCGGACGCTCGAACGCGGCCTGGAGCCGCCGCCCGTACTTGATCTCCACCACGTGCCATCCGGCCGCCGCGAACTGCCCGCGCCACTGGTGGATGCGGACGCCCGGCACCACCCGGTCGAGGGACTGCCGGTTGAAGTCCACCACCCACATCACGTTGCCCAGCCCGGCCGCCGCCGGTTCGGCCACGGCCTCCCAGACGTTGCCCTCGTCCAGTTCCGCGTCCCCGACCAGCGCGACGAACCGGGACCCGGGCCGCGCACCGAAATGGGCGTCGACGTACCGGCGGGTGAGCGAGGCGAACAGCGGCGCCGCCGCGCCGAGACCGACCGAGCCCGTCGAGAAGTCGACGGCGTCGGGGTCCTTGGTGCGGCTCGGATACGACTGGAGGCCCCCGCGGGCCCGCAGTCGCGTCAGGTACGCGCGGTCGAGCCCGCCGAGCAGGTACTGGATCGCGTGGAAGGCGGGCGAGGCGTGCGGCTTGACCGCGACCCGGTCCTCCGCGTCCAGGTGGGCGAACCACAGCGCGGTCATCGCGGTCACGAGCGAGGCGCTGGACGCCTGGTGGCCCCCGACCTTGAGGCCGTCCCCGGTGTCGCGCTCCCGGTTCGCGGCGTCCACGATGCGTGTGCCGAGCCACAGCACGCGCCGCTGGATCTCGTCGAGCACGGTCGGTGTCGGGCCCGCCTGCACGGTCACTGTCACCTGCCAGTCGCGATCGGATACTGCGATAGATATGTCCGATTTTTAACCGATTACCGCCTCGCTGTCATCCCCCCGGCGGGGGCGAGTTGGCGGTTGACGGGCGAAGCGATCCTGCGGGTACCCTCCAATTTTGAAACATCAGATATATGGCGGGGACGGTGCCGGAACCGTCCGGGAGGGGACGACCGTGCCGACGCTGGAGACCATGACCCTTGAGGTGACCGACCGGGTCGCACGTATCACCTTCACCCGCCCGGACTCGATGAACAGCCTCACCGCGCAGGCGCTCGACGACCTGGAGGCCGCGATCGACGCGGCCGAGGCCGACCGCGACGCCCGCGTCCTGGTCATCGGCGGGACGGGCCGCGCCTTCACCGCAGGCCTCGACCTCGCCGTGCTGGACCGGGCTTTCGCCGACCCGGCCGTCTGGGAGCGGCTCGGCAAGCGGATCGCGGCGCTCACCCTGCGGCTGGAGCGGCTGCCGATGCCGGTCATCGCCGCCGTCAACGGCCTCGCCCGCGCCGGCGGGTTCGAGATCCTGCTGGCCTGCGACCTTGTGGTGATGGCCGAGTCGGCACGGGTCGCCGACGCGCACGCCGCCTTCGGCCTCGTCCCCGTGGGCGGCTCGACGGCGCGGCTCCCCCGCATCATCGGCCGCCAGCGGGCCAAGGAGATATTTCTCACCGGCCGCTGGATCCCCGCCGCCGAGGCGGTCGACCTCGGCATCGCACTGAAGGCCGTCCCCGACGATCGGCTCGCGGCCGCCGTGGACGAACTCGCCAAGGACCTCAGCGGGAAGTCGCGCGCCGGGATGGCCGCGATGAAGCGCCAGCTCGCCGCGATGGAAGGACTCCCCATGGCGGAGGCCCTCGACCGGGAGCTCGAGGGGTTCGTCTCCTACGTCACGCCGCCGGACTCCGAGGCGCAGGAGGGCTTCCGCGCCCACCGCGAGAACCGTCCGCCCAGCTGGGCCTGACTCTCCCCACGGTCTCGGCCGGGTGCGGTCTCGGGGGGCCGCGCCCGGCCGTCCGGCCGCCTGACTGCCTGACCGTCCGGCCGCCTGACCGTCCGGTATAGGCGGGCGTGCGGTCGGGGTCAGCCTTCGCGGTAGGCGTCGCGGATGTGGCGGAGGTGGTCGCGCATGGCGGCGCTGGCGGCCTCGCCGTCGCCCGCTTCGAGCAGGGTGATGATGTGCTCGTGCTGGTCGTCGACCTGCGCCCAGAACTCGGCGGGCTCGTCGGCGTTCAGGAACCGCGTGCGCAGGACGTGGAAGACCGGCTGCGTCATCATCTTGAGGAGCCCGTTCCCGGTCGCCTCCATGATGATCCCGTGGAAGTGCCGGTGCTCCTGGAACTTCATGCTCCGGCCGCGGGAGCGCTTCTCGCGCTCGGTGACCGCGTGCAGCGCGTCGAGGTGCCGCTGCTCGCGCCGCTCCGCCGCGATCGCGGTCGCGGGGACCTCCAGCAGCTCGCGGGCTTCGAGGATGGCCGGAAGCGGCAGGGCGGCCGAGCCCGACATCAGCCCGATCCCCGCCTCGAGGAAGTCGCTGATCTGGTCCGGTTCGATGTGCGAGACGAACGTGCCGCCGGTGGTGCCGCGGACCGTCTTGACCAGGCCCTGGGACGCCAGCACGCGCAGCGCCTCGCGGACCGTGCTGCGGCTCACCCCGAAGTTCCCGCCGATCTCGCCCTCCGGCGGGAGGCGGTCGCCCGGGGCGAGGGACCCGTCCAGGATCAGCTCACGCAGCTGGTCGGCGACCTGCTGGTAGGCCGGGCGCAGCCGGCTGACCGGCAGTGCCGGCGCAGGCCCCGTGCCGGAACGGCCGGAGGTGTTGCCTTTGGTGCTGGACACGGTGCCGTCCCCCTGGTGGTCCTTCGAGCACGGTCGAGCATACATCAGACATCAAGGCAACCCTCTCAATACATCGGACCTTAAACCCCAGCGCAGGAGCGCAGCGCGCGGCGGAACGGGGGGCGCCGGACGAGCCGGCGAGCCGTCCGGTGGCTAGGCGGCTACCCGACCAGGCCGGCGTTGTGCGCGGCCAGGCCCGCCTGGGTGCGGTTCTCGCAGCCGAGCTTGACCAGCATCCGCGAGACGTAGCTCTTCACCGTCGCCTCGGTCAGCGAAAGCCGCTTGCCGATCTGCGCGTTCGACAGTCCCTCGCCGAGGCAGGCCAGCACCTCGGTCTCGCGTTCGGTGAGCCCGGCGACCAGCCGCCGCGCGTGCTCCCTGTGCTGCTCCGTGGCCGACGAGGCGTTGATCAGCCGCCGCATGGCCTCGGGCGACAGCACGGTGTGCCCCCTGCGGGCGGCGCGGACCAGGTCGATCAGGTCCTCCGGCGGCGTCGACTTCACCAGGAACCCGGCGGCGCCGGCGCGCAGGGCCCGCAGCACGTACTCGTCGGCGTCGAAGGTGGTCAGGACCACGATCACCGGGGCGTCCGGGCGGGCCCGGAGGCGTTCGGTCGCGGTCAGCCCGTCCATCCCGGGCATCCGGAGGTCCATCAGGACGATGTCGGGACGTTCCCGCTCGACGGCGCGCAGCGCGGCCTCCCCGTCGTGGGCGGGTTCGACCACGTCGATGTCGGGGGCCGTGCCGAGGATGGTCCGCAGGTGAGCGCACACCATCGGCTCGTCGTCGACGATCAGGACACGGATCGGGCCAGGGCTCACGGGCTCGGCGCTCCCACGGTGTGTGACGAGGTGGGTACGTATGCGGGCAGTATCGCATCGATGACGAATCCGCCGTCTCGCGTGGGGCCCGCCACCAGCGTCCCGTCCACCAGCTCGACCCGCTGCCGTACGCCGAGGAGCCCGGTCCCGGAACCCCCGGCGGCCAGTTCCGGGTCCCCCGGCCGCGACCTCGCGGCGTCGCGCGGCGGGGCGGGCGGCCGGCCGTTGCTGACCCTGACGCGCACCTGTTCGGGGTCGTACCGCACCTCCACGCGCACGTGCGACCCGTGCGCGTGCTTGCGGACGTTCGTGAGCGCCTCCCCGACGATCCGGTGCGCCGTCCGCGCGATGGCCGGGGACGGCAGCGCCGGGTCGCCCTCCTCGACGAGGTCGACGGGGACGCCGACGGACGCGGAGTCGGCGGCGAGCCCGGCCAGGTCCGGCGGGCCGCCGCCGGGTCCGGGCTCACCGGCCGGGGCCTGGAGCGCCTCGACCAGCTCGTGCAGCTCGTCGAGGGTCTGCCGGCCCGCCAGGATCAGCTCCGCCGAGGCCCGCTCGGGCTCCGTCGACAGCGTCGCCTCCCCCGCCTCCCCCGCCGCTTGCGCCGCCGGTTCCGTGCCGCCCAGCCGGTTCGCCCAGTCCAGCATGTCGTGCACCCGGCCGACCACGATGCCGTGCATCTCGTGGGCGAGCCTGGCCCGTTCCGCGGCCCGTGCCCGGTCGGCCAGGAGCCGCCGCTCCCGTTTCGCCCGCTCGGCCCGTTCGGTGAGCGCGGCGACGAGACGGCGCCAGGCCCCGGCGTACAGCCCCAGCAGCGCGGGAAGCCCGATGAACGCCGCCGCCACCGAGACGACCGCCGTGTGCGGCTCCCACGGCCGGGCCGCCAGGGCCGTCAAGGCCAGCACCATGGCGGCGCCCAGGACCGGACGCCGGGAGTGCGCGGCCAGGGCGTAGGCCACCAGCGGAGCCACCGCCGGGACGAGCAGCCTGGTGGAGTCGCCCGCCGGAAGCAGATCCGCCGCGCCGTGCACGGTGAGCCCGATCATGACCGCCGCCCCGGCCAGCGTCGGCGCGGCCGCCAGGTGCGGATGGTGCCGGCGGAGGAGGAGCGCGGCGGCCAGGGGCAGTTGCAGCGCGATCTCGACCCAGGGGAACGTCGGCTCACCGCTGCCGACCTCCCGCGAGGAGGCCACGGTGACGCTGAGCAGCACCGTCCAGACGATCGCGGCCGCCACCACGGCCAGGTCGGACCGGCCGATGCGCGGCGGGGCCGGGGAGTGGCCGCCGGTGGCCGCCAGGAACCGGCCGCCACCGGGGCGGGCGTCCTTCGCCGTGGCGGGGGCGGGGTCCTGGGGTCCGCGGAGCACGCCGATCAGCTCCCGGAGCTCCACCAGCGCCTCGCACCCGATCGCCCGTACGTTCTCGGCCGCGTCCCGGACGGCGTCGCCGGTCGCGGTGACCCGCAGCGCCCCGGCGTGCAGGACCATCAGGCTGACCCGGTGCGTGACGACGTCGTGCAGCTCCATGGCCAGGCGGGTGCGCTCCTGGGTCCTGGCCTGTTCCTCGCACAGGTCCCGTTCGCGTTCCGCGTCGCGGGCGCGGTCGGTCAGCGTCCGCACGAGCATCGTCCGCGCCTCGCGGTAGAACCCGAACAGCATCGGCGTGCAGACGTACAGCAGCCCGTCGCCGGTGATCGTCACCGACGTCGACCACGGATGCGTGACGACCAGGACGAGCAGCGCCGCCATGGTCCACGCGCGCCGCCGGTCCTTCCTGTAGAGGTGACCGGCGTACGTCACGAAGACCGGGGCCAGCGCCATCAGCGGGTTGGTGAGCACGTCGGCGGTGGCGAACCAGCCGGGTGCCAGCAGCGCCCACGCCGTCACTCCGGCGACGGCCGCGCCGGCGGCCACCGGCGCCGCGCCGTGCCGCCGTGCCGCGGTCATCAGCGCGCCGACGACCACAAGGCCCGCCAGCCCGGCCAGGGGACTCGCCCCCGCAGGCCCGCCGGGGAGCGCGAGCGGCAGCAGCCAGGCGATGCCGACGGCGGCGAGCAGGACCGTCCCGTCGACGACCCGCTCCCGCGCGGGCCATGTCGCAGGTGACGGCAGGTACTCCATGCCGTCAACCGTAGGCCGGGCCCGGCCCCGGCGGCCGGGTCGCCGGGACGGAGACGACGAAGGAGGGCACGTCGCCGCGAAGCCGTCCACTTTCGTAGGCGGCGCCCACCCGCCTTCGCGGCTGGTGCGGCGCCCGCGGCGACCACTGGACTTGTGGCCGACGACGCGACGCACGGAAGGACACCGAATGAAGGCCTGGAACCGGCGCCTGCCACTGGCGCTGCTGGGACTGACCGGGGTGGTGGGCGCCATGACGGCGTGCGCCGACACCCGGACCGCGGAACTCAGCGCAGCAGGCGGGCACGTCGTGCGGACCGAGTACGGGGCGGTGCGCGGCAAGGCGGACGGGCCCGTCCGCGTCTTCCAGGGCATCCCGTACGCCGCGCCGCCGGTGGGCGGGCTGCGCTGGAAGGACCCGCGGCCGCCCGAGCCGTGGAAGGACGTGCGGGACGCGACGCGGCCCGGTCCGGCGTGCCCGCAGAACTCCGGCGAGATCCCCGGCGGGAGCAAGGACGAGGACTGCCTCAACCTCAACGTGACCACACCGTCAGGTGTCCCGGCCAAGCCCCGCCCGGTGATCGTGTGGGTGCACGGCGGCGGCTACTACATGGGGTCGGGTGCGAGCTACGGCGCCAAGCGCATGGCGGCCCAGGGCGATGCCGTCGTGGTGAGCGTCAACTACCGACTCGGCGTGTTCGGCTTCTTCGGACATCCCGGGCTGGAGGGCTCCGGGACGTACGGCCTCAAGGACCAGCAGGCCGCCTTGTCCTGGGTGCAGCGCAACATCGCGGGGTTCGGCGGCGACCCCCGCAACGTCACCCTGGCGGGCCAGTCCGCGGGCGGGATCAGCGGATGCGCGCAGCTCACCTCACCGGGCGCGAAGGGGCTGTTCCACAAGGTCGTCATGCAGAGCGGGTCGTGCTCGGTCGGCTGGCTCAGGAACTTCGACTACCGGGGCCAGGAGCCCGAGAAGATCTTCCAGCCGCTCGCGACCGTCCGGGAGCGCGGCCGCCGGACCGCGGCCGAGCTCGGCTGCACGGGCGGCGACGCTGCGGTGATCGCCTGCATGCGCGGGCTGCCCGTGGACGAGCTGCTTCCGGTCCTGGAGAGGGACATGCACCCGGCGTACGGGAACGAGGTGCTGCCGACCCGGCCCGCCGACGCGCTGCGCACGGGACGCTTCCACCAACTGCCGGTGCTGTCCGGGCACACCCGCGACGAGTCGACTCAGAGCACGGCCGTCTACGACGAGGCGGGCGCCGATCAGCGCAAGCCGATGACCGAGCGGACGTTCGACACGGTGATGGCCGAGACGTTCGGCGCGGACGAGGCGGCGGTCCGGGCCGAGTACCCGCGGTCGGCGTACGACTCGGCGGCGCTGAGGTGGTCGGCGATCGTCACCGACCGCAAGTGGGCGTCCTCGCAGTACCGGATGGCCGGCAAGCTGGCCCGGCGGGTGCCGGTGTACCAGTACTGGTTCGCCGACCCCGAGCCGCCTGCGCTCTCCCCGGAGCCGCCGAAGATGCCGATGGGCGCCCAGCACGCGTCCGAGCTGTGGTACCTGTTCGACCTGGGCGGCATGCCGCCCGAGCTCGACTCCGAGCAGCGGCGGCTGGCCGAGCGGATGATCGGCTACTGGACGAGCTTCGCGGCGTCGGGCGATCCGGGGAAGGCCGGCGGCCCCCGGTGGCCGCGCTTCAGGACCGCCGGGCATCGCGTCCCGTACGTCCAGGCGCTCGCCCCCGGCGACGGCGGCATCCGCCCGGTGGATGTGGCCACCGAGCACCACCTCCGCTTCTGGGCCCGCCTCGCCCGTTGAGCACAGCTTGCCCGTTGACAGGGAGGGGGCACCTCCTTAACCTGACGGTGATGTCACAATCACAGCCCCGGGGGTGCCGGTGAGTCACCGGATCAGCGTTGGCGAGTCGGTCACGATGACCGCCCGGAACAAGCCGGACACGCCCAGCTTCGTGTTCGCCGACGGGTCGCACCACACGTTCGTCCAGACCAACGCCCGGGTGAACCGGCTCGTGTCGGCCCTGCGCGCCGAAGGCGTCGGGCGCGGTGACCGCCTCGCGGTGTTCTCGCTGGACTCCCACCGCTACGTGGAGATCGTCCTCGCGGCGCTCAAGCTCGGTGCGGTCTACGTTCCGCTGAACTACCGGCTCAGGCGCGGCGAGATCGACACGCTGGTGTCGCGGGCGGGACCGGTGGCCGTCTTCTACGACGTCCGCTACGAGGAACTGCTGCGGGACCTGCCCGAAGCGCACCCGGCCGTCCGCCTGTTCGTCGCGCTCAACGACGGAGACGCGGCGGACGGCGGGGAGTCGCGGTACGAGGCGCTGCTGGCCACGGGCCACGAGGACGAGCCGCCGGTGGTGGCCACGGACGAGGACGTCATCGGCCTGGCGTTCACCTCGGGCACGACCGGGCTGCCGAAGGCGGTGCTCCAGTCCCAGCGGATGATGAAGGCGATCATCAACGAGCAGGTGATCGAGTACCGGATGCGGCCGGACGACGTGCGCTACTCGGCGGCGCCGACGTTCCACATCACCGGCATCTGCCAGCTGCTGATGTGCGTCGCCTACGGCACCCCGTCGCTGATCCTCCCGCAGTTCGACGCCCGGACGACGCTCGACTTCATGGCCGCCGACAGGCTCACGGCGGTGTTCATGGTGCCGACCATGATCAGCACCGTGCTCGGGCTGCCGGACGTCCACGACCACGAGTACGAGCGGCTCAGGCTGATGTACTACGGCGCCGCCGCGATGTCGCCGAACCTGCTGCGGCGCGCCATGGACGCCTTCGACTGCGACTTCCTCAACGCGTTCGGCGCCGGCACGGAGGCCGGGCTGCAGGCCGTCCTCACCCCCGAGGACCACCGGCAGGCGCTCGCCGGCCGCCCCGAACTGCTCGGATCGATCGGCAAGCCGGCGTACGGGGTCGCGCTGAAGATCGTGGACGAGGACCTGAACGAGCTGCCGCCCGGTGAGGTCGGCGAGATCGCCACGCGCAGCGACATGGTGATGGACGGCTACCTGGAGATGCCCGAGGAGACCGAGCGGGCACTGCGCGGCGGCTGGTTCCGGGCCGGCGATCTCGGCTACCTCGACGAGAACGGCTACCTCTACCTGAGCGGCCGGAAGAAGGACATGATCATCCGGGGTGGGGAGAACATCTACCCCATCGAGATCGAGTCGGTCCTCGCCGAGCATTCCGCGGTGGCGCAGGTGGCCGTCGTCGGGGTCGCCGACGAGCACTGGAGCGAGGTCGTCCGCGCGTGGGTGGCGCTTCGCCCGGGGGCCGCCGCGACGGGGGAGGAACTGGCGGCGCACTGTGCGGACCGGCTGGCCAAGTACAAGGTCCCGGCCGAGTTCCGCTTCGTGGACGCCCTGCCGACGAACGCCAGCGGCAAGATCCTCAAGCGGGAGCTCCGGACCTGGGAATGACCGGCCGCCCCGTCACCGGCGCACCGGCCCGGTCTCGCAGGGGAGGTGCTTGATGCCGTTGATGAGGGTCGAGAGCAGGCGGTCCGGTTCGGCCGTGGACCGCAGGCCGGGCAGGCGGGTGCAAAGCTCGCGGAGCATCACGCTGATCTCGCGGCGGGCCAGGTGCGCGCCCAGGCAGAAGTGCGGCCCCGGCCCGCCGAAGCCGAGGTGGGGGTTGGGCGAGCGCGTGATGTCGAAGGTGTCCGGGTCGGTGAAGACGTCCTCGTCGCGGTTGGCGGAGTTGTAGTAGAGGACGACCTTGTCGCCCTTGCGGAGATGGACGCCGTTCATCTCGTGGTCGCCGGTCAAGGTGCGGCGGAACGCGATGACGGGGGTGGCGTAGCGGACGATCTCCTCGACGGCGCCGTCGATGTGCCCGTCGAAGTCCTCCAGCAGGAGTGCGCGCTGCTCGGGGTGTGTGGTGAGAAGGTGCAGGCCGTGCGCGAGGGCGTTACGGGTGGTCTCGCTGCCGGCGACCAGAAGGAGGATGAAGAACGAGCCGAGTTCCTGGTCGGTGAGGTGCTCGCCGTCCACGTTGGCGTTGACCAGGCGGGTGGTCAGGTCGTCCTGGGGGCGCGCGCGGCGCTCCTTGGCGAGGTTCATCGCAAGGGAGTGCAGGGCCCGCCCGGTGCGCAGGTAGCGGACGGCGATGTTGCCGCCGTAGAGGAAGCGCCTGAGGAACGACTTGTGCTCCAGGCCGTCGATGTCGATGCCGAGGTACTCGGAGTCGAAGCCGCCGAGAATCAGGTTGGCGCGGCGCATCACGAACGAGCGCTGTTCCGGGGGGACGCCCATCATGTCGCAGATGATCTGGACGGGAAGCCGTGCGGCGACGTCGGTGACGAAGTCCCCGCCGCCGCGCGCGGCCAGCTCGTCCACGATCTGCTCGGCGTGGTTCTGGACGTCCCGCATGGTCCCGGAGAGCATCTTCGGGGTGAAGGCGCGGGACACGATGCGGCGGAGCCGTGCGTGGCGCGGATCGTCCATGTTGATGAGTGAGCCGAAGTAGCGCCCCATCCGTCCCGGCATGTCGGCGATCGAGGTGGTGTTCGGCTCGCTGCTGAAGATCTCCGGCCGGCGGCTGGCCTCGGCGACGTCGGCGTGCCGCACCAGCGCGTGGAAGCCGCGTCCCTTCGGGATGAACGCCATCGGCGGCTCGTCGAAGAACACCGGCCCACCGGACTGCCGGAGCCTCCGGAACGCCGCTTCTCGTTCGATCGGCGGCCGCTTCCAGAACTCCAGGTCCCCGAGCTGAGGGCCGGCGGGCGCGAGCGAGGGCGTCATGGGACGAGTTCCTGTGGTTGACGGCACCGACTGACTAGAACGGTATTCGGCCACGTCTCCACGCGCCAGCCCCGGCCGCCCGCGGGTGTAATTCGCGGTCGCGCGATCATAAGGGGAGTGAAACGGAACCTGAGCAGGTGGTTCGTCGTTGAGGCGGATGACCTGTCACGACCGAAGAGGCACATGGACCACCATCTCTCCACCGGCCCGGCCGTCGCCGACGATCCGCGGGCGGGCCGAAGTTGATCACTCTGCTGTCTCTTCTCCTGGGTGTCGTGGTGATCCTGCTGATCACCGCGCTGACCGGTTACTTCGTCGCCCAGGAGTTCGCCTACATGGCGGTGGACCGCTCCGGCCTGCAGGCACGGGCCGGTGCCGGTGACGGCGCCGCCGGCCGTGCGCTGCGCGTCACCCGCCGCACCTCGTTCATGCTGTCGGGCGCGCAGCTCGGCATCACGGTGACCGGGCTGCTGGTCGGCTACGTCGCCGAGCCGCTGGTCGGCCGGGCCTTCGGTGACATGCTCGGCGGAGTCGGCGTCTCCACCGGCGTCGGCGTGGCCGCGGGAACGGTGCTGGCGCTGGCGCTGTCCACCCTGGTGCAGATGGTGTTCGGCGAGCTGTTCCCCAAGAACCTCGCGATCACGCGGCCCGAGCCGGTGGCCCGGTGGCTGTCCCGGTCCACGCTGATCTACCTGAAGGTGTTCGGCTGGCTGATCTGGGTGTTCGACCAGTCGTCGAACCTGCTGCTGCGGATGCTGCGCATCGAGCCGGTGCACGACGTGGAGCACTCGGCGACGGAACGGGACCTGGCGCACATCGTCGCCGACTCGCGGCGCAGCGGCGACCTCCCGGCGGACCTGTCGATCCTGCTGGACCGCATCCTCGACTTCCCGCGCCGGGATGTCGAGCACGCCATGATCCCCAGGGCCCAGGTCGACACCATGGACGACACCACGCCCATCGGTGAGGTCAGGCACGCGATGAGCACGGGCCACTCGCGCTACCCCGTCCTCGACGAGGAAGAGCACGTGGTCGGCGTGGTGCACATGGACGACGTGCTGACCGCCGCCGACCGCGCGGCCCCCGTCGCGTCGATCATGCGTCCCGCCACGGTCGTGCCGACCCTGATGACGCTGCCCACCGCGCTGGACCGGCTGGCCGCCGCCCGCAGCGAACTCGCCTGCGTGATCGACGAGTTCGGCGGCTTCGCCGGCATCCTCACCCTGGAGGACCTGGCCGAGGAGCTCGTCGGCGAGATCACCGACGAGCACGACGCCGACGTCGCCGAACCCGCGGCGCTCGCCGCCGGCGAGGCCTGGATCATCCCGGGCGGCTTCCACGTCGACGAGGTCGAGCGCACCATCGACCACCGGCTGCCCGAGGGCGACTACGAGACCATCGCGGGCCTGGTGATCGCCGAGTACGGCGCGCTCCCCGAGACCGGCACCGAACTCGACATCGAACTCCCGCCCGACCCTGCGGACCTCGCGCACAGCGACGACCCGTCCATCCGGTTCGTCCACGCGAAGGTCCTGGAGGTCGACAACCACGTGCCGACGTCCATCCGGCTCCAGGTGACCACCCAGCCCGCCGGGCCCGCGCTTGACGGAGAGGGGACAGACCGATGAGCAACCCCTGGGTGGTGCTCGCCGTCACCGTCGCCATCATCGGGCTGAGCGCCTTCTTCGTCGCCGTGGAGTTCGCGCTCATCGCCGCCAAACGCCACCGGCTGGAGGACGCGGCGCCCAGCAGCCGATCGGCGCGGGCGGCGCTGCGCAGCGCCTCGGAACTGACGGTGCTGCTGGCCGGCGCCCAGCTCGGCATCACGATCTGCACCCTGGCCCTGGGCGCGATCACGAAGCCCGCCGTCCACCACTGGCTCACTCCCCTGCTCAGCTCGTGGCACGCGCCGCACTGGCTGGCCGACGCGGCCGGCTTCGGCCTGGCGCTGATCATCGTGACGTTCCTGCACCTGGTGGTCGGGGAGATGGCGCCCAAGTCCTGGGCCATCGCCCATCCGGAGCGCTCGGCGACCCTGCTGGCGCTGCCGATGCGCGGGTTCATGCGGGTGACCCGGCCGCTGCTGAACGGCCTGAACGAGTCGGCGAACTGGTGCCTGCGCAAGGTCGGCGTCGAGGCCGCCGACCAGGTGGAGGCGGGACAGGACCCGGACGCGCTGCGCCATCTGGTCGAGCACTCGGCCAACGTCGGCGCCCTGGACGCCGGTTACTCGGCCCAGCTGTCCAAGGCCCTGGACCTGCGGAACCTGCGCATCCGCGATCTGGTCAGCGGCGACACCGAACTGACCACCGTGGCACCGGACGCGACCGTCGCCGATGTGCAGGCCACCAGCCACGCCTCCGGCCACCTCCGCATCCTGGTGCCCGGCCCCGGCCCCGGCCCCGGCCCCGGCACGGCCTGGCAGGTCGTCCATGTGCGGGACACCCTCACCGAACCCGACGCGGCCGGGATCTCGCACGTGACCAGGTCGGCCTACGTGGTCGAAGCCGACACGCCCGTCTACGCCGCGATGACGCGGATGCGGGAGACCGGCAACCAGCTGGCCCTGGTCACCGAGGAGGGCGCGGTGCTCGGCGTCGTCACCATCACCGACATGCTGCGACGCCTGCTCTACCGTCCGCAGGACGGCGCCTCCGCCCCAGCCACGTGACCGGTCGCGGCCATATGCCGGAGCGGTCCGGTGTGCCAGGATTCGCGGCATGAGTTCCGTCGACCGCTACCTCGCCGAGGACGAGTCACTCGTGCACGCCACGCGCCAGCACTGGACGGAGCTGGTCGGCGAGTTCGTGATCCTCTGCCTCCTCTGGATCGTCGCCGGGGCCCTGGTGTGGGTCCTCCCGTCCGGCGACGACTGGGGACGCATCGCCGGCTACGCCGCCCTCGGCGTGGCCGCGGTCCTGTCGCTGTGGCTCTGGCTGATCCCGCTGCTGCGGTGGCGCGGCACGATCTACATCGTCACCACCAAGCGGATCTACAAGCGCAGCGGCTTCCTGACCAAGACCGGCCACAGCATCCCGCTGGTCCGCGTCAACGACGTGTCGTTCCGGGTGACGCTGTGGGAGCGGATCTGGCGGTACGGGACGCTCGACATCCAGTCCGCGTCCGAGCAGGGGATGCTCCGGCTCAAGCGCGTCCCCGACCCCGAGGGCCTCAAGTCGAAGATCTACCAGGCCGTGGACGCCGTGCAAGGCCACGACCAGAGGAGCCAGGGACCTTCCGGCGACCGGTGACGACCGCGATAGGGACGCACCTGCTCTCGTCCCGCAGGCCTGTTACTACATTTGTAGCAGCGGACGGTAGGGTCGGGGAGACGGACAACCGAGCGGAGGACCCATGGCTTTCTGGGACAAGCTGCGTGAGTCGACCCAGACGATGCAGACCCAGTTGCTCAGTAAGAAGAACGATCTGAAGAGCGGCGCGTTCCGGGACGCGAGCATGGCGATGTGCGCGCTGGTCGCGGCCGCCGACGGAAGCGTGGACCAGGCCGAGCGGCAGCGCACCGCGTCCCTGATCGCCTCCAACGAGGTCCTGCAGAACTTCCCGGCCGACGACCTGCAGCGCCGCTTCAACGACTACGTCTCGAAGCTGACCGCCGACTTCGACTTCGGCAAGGTCTCGGTTCTGCAGGACATCGGCAAGGCCAAGAAGAAGCCCGACGAGGCACGCGCCGTCATCCAGATCGGGATCGTGATCGGCGGAGCGGACGGCGACTTCGACGACAGCGAGAAGCGCGTCGTCCGCGAGGCCTGCCAGGCCCTGGGCCTGAACCCCAGCGAGTTCGAACTCTGACCACCCGCCGTCCCCGGCCGCCGGGGTGATCAGACAGTGATGGCGACCTTGCCTCGGGCGTGGCCGCGCTCGACGTAGCGCAGCGCCTCCGGAATCTCGGCGAACGGGTAGGTCCGGTCGAGGACGGGTGCGATCCGCTCCTTCTCCATGAGCTCTGCGAGGAACCGCAGATCCGCGGAGTTGGGCTTCCAGCCGACGGTGACGATGCGCTGCCTGACGAAGGGAGCGGCCAGCTTCCCGCGGAGCACCTGCGCCGCCGGGCCGAGCAGCCTCCCGCGTCCGGAGGCGATGCCGCCCACGATCACGAGCGTGCCCCGGGAGGTCAGGGGCCGCCGCAGCTTCGCCAGCGATCGGTCGCCCACGATGTCCATGAGCAGGTCGTACCGTCCGGCCCGCTCGGTGAAATCCTCCCGGCCGTAGTCCACGACGTCGTCCGCGCCCAGGGAACGGACCAGCTCGATGTTGCGGGTGCTGCACACGCCCGTGACCTCGGCCCCTAACGCCTTGGCGAGCTGGACCGCGAACGTGCCGATCCCGCCGGAGGCCCCGTTCACGAGGACCCGCTGCCCGGCGGTGAGCCTCCCCTCGTCCCGCAGCCCTTGCAGCGCGGTGTGCGCGGCCATCGACACCGACGCCGCCTGTTCGAAACCGAGACCGGCCGGCTTGACCGCCAGCCTGTCCTGCGGGACGGCGACGGCCTCGGCGAACGAGCCCAGCCGGACCTCCCCGAAGACCTCGTCGCCGGGACGGAACGCGGTCACCTCGTCCCCCACCCGCTCGACGACGCCGGCGAGGTCGGCGCCGAGGACCAGCCCCGGCTTCGGCCGCCGCAGGCCGATGCTGAGCCGCACCAGCTTCGGGTCGGCCCGCATGTGCCGCCAGTCGTAGGGGTTGACCGCCGCCGCCCGCACCCGCACGAGCACTTCGTCCCGGGCGATGCCGGGCTCGTCGACGTCCTTCAGGGCCAGCACGTCAGGCGGGCCGTAACGGTCCCAGCTCCAGGCTTTCATGACCTCTCTCCTTCGTGTCGTACGCTGTAAGGCGTCCGTACGCCGTAAGAATATCGTACGACGTAAGGCAGTCAAGGGCCCGCAGCGGGAACCGGCTCAGCCGGCGAAGAAGGACAGCCGCGAATGGCGAGTCGTCAACCGGCGGCGCGGCGCCGTTCCAGCCCTTCGAGGACCAGGTCGAGCGCGAACTCGAACTCGAACTGGTCGTCGCAGAAGCCCAGGGTGCCGTCCGGATCGTCGTGGACGGCGTCCGCCATCATCCCGGCGAGGTGCGGGAACCGGTCGGCCATCTGCTCCATCGTCCCGGCGTCCGGCGCCTGGGCACCGTCGGGCTGGAACAGCTCCTGGGCGAACCCGAGAGCACGGCTGCCCAGGACGTGCAGCGCGCGATGCGCCAGGTCGAAGGAGAACCCGCCCGCCCGAAGGATCGCGACGACGTGGTCGAAGTAGGCGATGACCAGCGGACTCGTGGTGGTACGGGTCCCGAGCAGCCCCGGAGCCCAGCGGTGGCGCAGGAGGACCTCCCGGGCGGCGAGGATCCGCGTACGCAACGCCGCCTGCCAGTCCTCCTCCGGGGACGGGGCCTCGACCGCCTCCACCGCCGCCATGATCTCCCCGAGGACCACCTCGACGACACCGTCGAAGACGGCCTCCTTGTTGGCGACGTGGTGGTACAGCGACATCGCCTCGGCCCCGACCTCCTGCGCGAGCCGGCGCATGGTCAGCGAGTCGAGGCCTTCACGGTCGGCCAGCCCCACGGCGGCACGCAGCACCCGCCTCCGGCTCAGCGGCACGCGAGGCTGCTCGATGAGCTCATCGGCGTCGGCCCGTCGGGTCATCCATCCACCTCCCGGCGCACCCTACCCGTACACGGTAAGTCTCCCGCCTCCGAGCCACTGCGGGCGGCCGGACCGTCCGGGTCCTCTGACGCCCGTCCCGCCCGTGCCGCCGAAGTGGCGGATCATGGCGAAGCCATGAAGGCCAGAAAAGGCGACATGCCTTTCCTTAATGATCTTACCTGAGTGGCGCCATGGCTGCGGAAATCTGGGAACTTCACCGCAAACCCGTGTTCCCATATATGCGATAGGGGGATCGCTCCGAGTTCGCAGGAAAGGGCCAACGATATGAGACGCGGTGTGATTCGCGCCGCCGCGGCGATCGGGGTCGTCGCGCTGGTCGCAACCGCCGGGAACGCCTCGGCGAGCCACCGCCGTCCGGGTTCGGTGCTGGTCGGGGAGTCGTTCACCGGCGCCGCCGCGGACTCGCGCTTCATCGGGTACGGGGCGGCCTGCCTCACGGGCGCGCCGCGCGGCGGGGAGGTCGCGGAGGCCGCGAACCACCCGCTCGGCGGCTGCCACCCCGATCCGGCCGGCCCCGTCCCTCCGGCGGGAGCGGCGCCGCGCGGGTATCTCCAGCTCACCGACGCCCACCTTGAGGAGACCGGAGCCGTGCTGTTCGACTCGCCGGTCCCGGCGGCCGACGGGCTGGAGATGACCTTCGAGCAGTGGCAGTACGGCAACACCACACGGGCACCGGCAGACGGGATCTCCTTCTTCCTCACCGACGGCGCCATCCCGCTCACCACACCGGGCGCCTTCGGCGGAAGCCTCGGCTACGCCCAGAAACTGCCGGACGGAAACCCCGCAGCCCATTTCGTTCCAGGTGTCGACGGCGGATACCTCGGCATCGGCCTCGACGTGCTGGGCGACTACTTCGGCGACGGAGAAAAGCGCGGGAACGGCTGCGAGCGACGCTCCCCGGCCGGCACGGACTTCCGCACTCCTCCTCCGGGCCCCAACATCGTGACCGCCCGCGGCCCAGGAAACGGCGTGGCCGGGTACTGCCTCCTCGCCGCCACGACGAACGGCGCCACCGCCCCCTGGCGGTCGACGCTGCCCGGACGACTCCACGGTGATCTGAAGAAGATGCCCGCCAACGTCACCCCAGCGCGGGCCGAAAGGCTGCTGGAACCAGCAAAGCGCACCGTCCGCGTCGTGCTGTCACCCGACCCGAACCCGGTGGCGACGGTCGACATCGACTTCCAGGACGGCGACGGCTTCCAGCGCGTGCTGAGATTTCACCTCCCCGAGCCGATCCCGAACACCGTCAAGTTCGGTTTCGCCGCCTCCACAGGCCCACTCACCGACATACACCTGATCCGCCACACCACCCTCCGCACCCGACCCGCGCCCGGCGCGTGACCACGCGGGATCCGACCCAGGATCGACTCGTAGAACTCAGGAAGGGGAGGGGGCGAGTTGGTCGGTGAGTGCGGTGAGCGCCTTCGTGCCGACCAGGTCTCCCGGTAGTAGCGGCACGTCGAGCAGCGGTACGTCCGGGATCTGCTGCCGCAGCCGGGCGAGGTGCTCGTCCTCCTGCCCCCGGCGCCGGGCGAGCAGCTCACCGGCGTCCGCCGGGGAACGGCGGTTGGCGACGAGTGCGGCCACGTCGACGCCGAGACCGGTGAGCTTCTCGTACATCTCCATGGTCTCGGCGATCGGGAGCAGCTCGGCGGTCAGCACGACCACGAACCCGGTCCGCGCCGGGTCCGTCACCACCTCGCGCAGCCGGGAGAAGCGATTGCGCCGGCGGACGAGGATCCGGCGCAGCTCGGCGTCGCGGTCGGTCTCCTCGCCGCCGCCGAGGCCGCGCACCGCCGCGCCGAACCGCTCGGACCGGTCACGGTTGGCGAGCAGGGTCTCGGTCCAGGTGGTGAGCTGCTCGGGCAGCGCGAGCAGCCGCAGCGTGTGGCCGGACGGGGCGGTGTCGAAGACGACCAGGTCGTACGCCTCCTCCCCGAGTTCCACCGCCTCGGCGATCCGCTCCAGCACCGCCGACTCGTGGGTGCCGGGCGCCTGCCGGGCCAAGTCCAGGTGCCGGGCGGCCGGTGCGTGCATCCGCTCGGGGAGCAGGCGCCGCATCGTCCCGGCGACCGCGGACAGGTGCTGCTCGACCGTGCGCTCAGGGTCGATCTCCAACCCGTCGACGTGACCCGCCGCCCCGGAGGCCGCCCCGGAAGCGAGGTCCCCGGGGTCGGCGAGGCGCACGGGCTCGTCCCCTACTGGGCGGTCCCAGAGGTGGCCGAGGCTGTGGGCGGGATCGGTGGAGACCAGCAGCACGCGGGCGCCCGCCCTGGCACGGCCGAGGGCGAGCGCCGCGGCGATGGACGTCTTGCCCCCCCCGCCCTTGCCGCCGACGAAGACGACCCTGCGCGAGGTGATGAGGTCTAGCAGCACCCGACATGCTCCAGTGGCGAGCGGTCCATGCCCATCCGGCGGTGCCAGGCGTGGAAGTCCTCGTAGAGGGCGGGCATCAGCTCGGCGGTGTAGTACGCCGCCGGGTCGGGCACGCCCAGAGCCTCCGCGAGGACGACCATCCGGAACAGGTCGTCCTCCTCGCGCCGGGCGCGGGCGAAGGTGCGCCGGTAGGGGCCGGCGTAGAACTCCTCCAGCCCCGCCCGGAGCGCGGCCCAGCGGGATGTCATCCCTTCAGCTCGGCCTTCTCCGTCACATCGGCGTCAGGTGCCTCCGGCGGCTCCTTGGACGCCCGGCGCATCGCGACGACCGCCTCGAAGGCGACCCACACGGCGGCGACGATGATGATGACGTCGATGGCCAGCAGCAGCCAGTCCCGCTCGTCGTACAGGTCGCCGAGCTGTGCGAGCGCTGCCCAGAACGACATCGCGAACACGAGCACGAGCGGCACCAGCGCGGGCGCCGGGTTGCGCCGCTTGCGGATCAGCATGACCACGATGATGGACAGGGTCAGGGCGGCCAGCAGCTGGTTGCTGGTGCCGAACAGCGGCCAGATGCGGAGGCCGCCGGCCCCCTCGGCGCCCTGGCTGAACGTGAGTCCCATTCCGGCGGCGAGCACGATGAGGGTGGCGACGGCATTGTTGATCTTCAACTTCGCGACGTCGCCGGCCTCCTGGACGACGAAGCGCAGCAGGCGCACGCCGGTGTCCATGGTGGTGGCGGCGAACAGGACCGCCATCGTGGCAAGGACCGTCGAACTCAGCGAGGTCGGCAGGCCCAGGCCGCTGTTGACGATCGCGCCGCCGCCCTCGACGAACGCCGCGACGCCGGCCTCGCCGAAGGCACTGTAGACGGCCTCCCAGTCGGCCAGGGTGCGGTAGCCCGCGACGGTGGCGATGACCGCGCCGAGCGCGAGCATGCCTTCGCCCACCGCGCCGAAGTAGCCGACGAAGCGGGCGTCGGTCTCCTTGTCCAGCTGCTTCGAGCTGGTGCCCGAGGAGACCATGCCGTGGAAGCCGGAGATCGCACCGCACGCGATGGTGACGAAGAGCAGAGGCATGAGGTCCGGGGTGCCCGCGGGCACCGCGTCGTTGATGGCCGGGGCGACGATCGCCGGGGCGCTGAGCAGCACCGCGACGAACAGGATGCCGAGTCCGACGAAGAGCTGGACGCCGTTGATGTAGTCACGCGGCTGGAGCAGCAGCCACACGGGCAGCAGGGAGGCGATGCCGGCGTAGACGAAGAGGGCCACGATCCAGAAGGTCGCCGGGGACATGCCCAGGAACGGGTCGGGCAGCTCCACCGGGACGGCGTCGCCGAGGAGGATCAGGCCGTAGAGCGCCGCGACGCCGACGACGGTGACCAGTCCGAGGTTCATCTTGTAGCGGTAGACCGCCTGGCCTACCAGCAGCGCCACCGCGACCGCGCCCCAGGCGGGGATCACCACCGAGGGGGTGGAGATCAGCAGCTCCTTGATGACCACCGCGAAGGCCGCGATCACCATCAGGAGCAGCAGGAAGATTACGACGAGGAAGAGGTTCGCGCCCCGGCGGCCGATGTAGCGTCCGGAGAGCGTGCCCACCGAGCGGCCCTTGTTGCGGACCGAGGCCCACAAGGCGCCCAGGTCGTGCATGCCCGCGAAGAAGACCGTGCCGAACGTGACCCACAGGAACGCGGGCAGCCAGCCCCAGATCACCGCGACCGCGGGACCGACGATCGGCGCTGCTCCCGCGACCGAGGTGAAGTGGTGGCCCCACAGCACGAACTTGTTGGTCGGGACGTAGTCCACGCCGTCCTGCAGCTCGTGCGCGGGCGTCTTGAAGGACGCGTCAAGCTTGTAGACCCGGTCGCCCAGGAACTTCGAGTAAAGGACGTATCCGCCCGCGAACATCGCAAGGCCGATCAACAGCAGCGGAAGCGCATTCATACGAGGTGCCCTCTGGGGGTGTGGGAGGCGGTCTGCTCAAGGGTCCCGATCAAGTCCAAGTGCCCCAGATCCAGTTCGATCAAACGCTCGCGACCCCGTGTTTGATCACTGCCGTCGGCAAACCCGGGCCCCACCCCAACCCCCTGGAGGAGAGGTGCACCCCTTACTGATCGGCGCGCAGCCGTGCTGCGAAGCGGCGGCCTGGGGCCGGGTCGACTCCGAAGTCTGCGGCGTAGCGTTCGTGGATCTTTTCCCACGCGCGGTTCGCGTCCTCTTCGGAGAGGTGCCTGCCGGCGAGGTGGGGTTCGAGTCGCAGCAGGTAGGTATGCCAGCCGGTCGCCACCTGCGCGGCGAGCGCGCGGTCGCCGAAGACGTGGGTGAAGATCAGCCGGCAGCCGTCTCCCCGGGCGATCAGCTCGAAGCTGTACCGCTCGCCACCGAAGGTCCACGCCAGGCGATGGGGCTCCTCGACCTCGGTCACCTCACCGGTCGCGCCGAAGGCTTCGAGGATCTCGCCTTCGGCGGGCGTCCAGTCGACGACCGCGGGGAACCAGTGCTGAAGCTCGGCCGGGATGCTGACCGCCCGCCACACGCGTTCCACCGAGTGGGCGAGCGTGCGCTCGAAGCGAAGTGCCGGTTGGCCGTCGACCGTCTCCAGGGTTCCGTCGTTCATGGGTGCTCCTCCAGGTAGCTTTCGAGGGTGTCGAGACTCCTGGACCAGAACGTGCGGTAGGGCTCCAGCCACTGGTCGACCTCCGCAAGGGGGCCTGGCCGTAGCGCGTACAAGCGCCGCTTGCCGTCCACACGCACCGTGACGAGCCCGGCCTCGCGCAACACCTTGAGATGTTTGGACACGCCGGGCTGGCTGAGGTCGAGCCGCTCCACCAGATCTCCGGCAGGCCGCTCGCCGTCACGCAGCAGGTCGAGAATCTGCCTGCGGTGGGGCTCAGCCAGGGCCGCAAAGGCACTCATTTCCTCAGATTACCAGGCGGCGATATGAGCGGCGATCGCCGATCCTCCCGGCTGACCGGCGACATCCCTCCGGCCGCGATGGCCCGGGACCGACCCGGCGCGCGAATGCCGCCGGCGCGCAACGCACCCTCCCGGTACGCCCGCCACAAGCCAGCCCCAGGGGTCGGTCATTCCTGCCCGGCGCGCAGGGTCTCTGCGAAGCGGCGGCCCGGCGCCGGGTCGATCCCGAAACGCTCGGCATAGCGTTCGTGCGTCTCCTCCCATCCCTGGTGCGCCTCTTCTTCGGAGAGGTATCCGCCGGCGAGGAGATGCTCGAGCCGCTTGAGGTAGGTGTGCCATCCGGTGGCCGTCTGCGCCGCGAGCGAGCGGTCGTCGGTGACGTGCGTGAACACCAGCCGGCAGCCGCCGTCCCGTGCAGCCAGATCGAAGCTGTGGGGCTGGCCTGCGTAGGTCCAGGCCAGGCGGTGCGGCGCGTCGACCTCCAGGACGTCGAGGGTCGCGCCGTAGGCCTCGAACGTCTCCCCCTCGGCCGGCGTCCAGTCGACGGCCGAGGGCATCCAGCGCTCCAGCTCCGCCGGCGCGCTGACCGCCTGCCAAACACGCTCGACCGGGTAGGCGAGCATGTGCTCGAAGCGCAGTGCCGGGCGTCCGTCGATCGTCTCCAGGGTTGCGTAGGTCATGGCTTCCTCCAGGTGTCGTCCGATCGAGAGCCTGCCCTCCCGGCTCTTCATATTTCCAGATAGTAATATGAATGGCAAACAGTGATCGCGCTCACTGGAGACCCATGAGGAGTCTGCGGCTGCCACCCACTGCGCTTCGTTCCGCGAAGTCGATCCCCGCACGGTTCGGTGGTCCGGCGGGTGGGTTCTTTCGGTGCCGCTCAGGGCGCCTGCAGGGGCGTCGCCGACGGGCTGGGGGGAGCGGCTGGTGCTGCTCCTCGGGTCGTGCAGAGAAGTGGCCCGAGTAGCTCTAGCAGGTGCCGGTGATCGTCGTATACGGCTCTCAGGAGATCGGGCTGCGCGGCTTCGATCACGGCGTCGGCCTCGCCGACACGCACGGAACCGGCAGGCGTGATCTCCACGAGGGTCACGCGCCTGTCGGTCGAATGCGGGAGCCGTACGACCAGACCGCGGTGCTCCAGCACGCCTACGGTGCCGGCGACCGTCGTCGGATGAGCGGCCACCCGCCGGCTCAGCACGTTCAGCGGGCAGGGCTTCCCGGGGTCCGCCGCGAGCGCCGCCAGGACGAGGTGGTCGAGGCGGGCGAGTCCCATCCCTCTCAACTCGGTTTCGAGCGATCTTGTCCGTTCGGAATGCAGGCGGTGGGCAAGCAGGAGGACTTGAGAAGGGGCGGTTCGCTTTGATCCGGTGGCGCTTCGGTGAGTCGTCATAGCATCTGTCTGGGCGATGTGGTGCAGCGGAGGCGACGAGGTAGCACGGACTACGCCGGGTTCCCGACCCGAAGTAGCTCGGAACCCTAGAAGCCGATCGGCGGGTTGGCAACAGGTTATTGGCGTTCCGCCAATAACGGTCTAGAATCCCACTCATGCGCATCGGTATCCATGGCGGCACGTCGCGGGCAGCCGTTCGAGGCCGTCGATGAGCGCATGGCAAGGCCACGTGCTGGCGTTCGTTGCCAGCGCGCTCTACTTCACGGGCTTCGGGTTCTTCAAGTCGGCCGCCGCCAGAATGGAGCCGCTCGTCGGCACACGGCCGGTCCACCTGGCCACGCGCGTCCTCGCCAGCGGCTCATGGTGGCGCGGCATGGCATTCATGCTCGTCGGTGTCGTCTTCCACCTCGCTGCGCTCCGAAACGTCCCGGGGACGATGTCCTTGGCGCTGCTGGCCGGCCTGGTCGTGCTCCTCGCCGTGGCGCAGGGCTTCTTCAACGAGCGTGTGACCTGGCTGGAGTGGCTGGCCTTCGCCCTCCTGCTCGCCGCCGGCGTGTGCTTCGCCCAAGCGGCGGACTCCACCTGGCGGCCGCCACCGTCCAGCCTGCTTCTGATTCTCGCGGTCTTCTCGTTCGTGCTCCCCGTGGGCCTGTTCGCCCTCGGGGACCGGCAGCCCGCAGGAACCCACGCCAGGCAGCTCAACGGCATCGCCTACGGCATCTGCGCGGGAGTGCTCATCGGCCTGGGCGAGCTGTCATTGACCCTGTCGGTACGCCACGGCATCGACCAGAGCCTCCTGACCTCGACCGTCTACCCGTACCTTTTCGCCGCTGCCGTCGGGGCCGGTGTCGTTCAGTTGCAGATCGCCCTGCAGCGCTGCCGGATGGTGGTGCTGATCTTCGTGACTACCGTCGTCGCCAAGACCTACGTACTGCTGGCCGGTACGCCGCTGCCCGATGCCGGAACGCTCAGGATCCAAATATTCGCTGGAACGGTCCTACTGGTCATCGCGTTCGCGCTCGTACCGCGTTTCGACACCGGTAGCGGAAGGCAGGACCCCTCCATGCCGACGGGACTGCGCTTCCCCTCGTAGCGCGAGTCACCGGTCTTGGCCAGAGCGGCGGCCCGCCCGGCGGCACGCGCCGGGCAGGTGAGCGGACGGACCAGGGAGGGCCTGGGCTGTGACGCTCCTGGGAGGTGTCACATCTTCTCAGTGGCGGATTTGATGGCGTCGCGAATCCGGGCGTAGGTGCCGCAGCGGCAGATGTTGCGGAGTTCGTCCAGGTCGGCGTCGGTGATGTCGCGGCCTTCGGCGCGCACTTGCCGGACCTTGGCCACGGCGGACATGATCTGGCCGGGCTGGCAGTAGCCGCACTGGGCGACGTCATGCTCCAGCCAGGCCTCCTGCATGGGGTGCAGTTCCCGGCCCACGGTGCCGGGAAGGCCCTCGATGGTGGTGACCTCGTCGTCCGGGCCGATGCGGGAGACCGGCACCGAGCAGATGTTGACGGCCTTGCCGTTGACGTGGGAGGTGCAGGCCTGGCAGACGCCGATGCCGCAGCCGTACTTGGGGCCGGTGACCCCCAGCAGGTCGCGCAGCACCCAGAGCAGGCGCACGTCGTCCTCGACCTCCACGGTGATCTGCTTGCCGTTGAGCCTGAAGGTATGGGTCGGCACGTCGGGCTCCTCTAGAAGGCGCGGTCGAGGCCGTCGACCGGGGACTGCGGGGTGGACGGCTGCAGCGGGAGGGGGTCGAACGAGAGCGTGGCGTGGTTGATGGGGAATCGGGTCGGCATCGTGCCGGTGGCGCGGGCGTACGCGCAGGCCACAGCGGCCAGGGCCGGGGCCACCGCGAGTTCGCCCGCGCCGCCGGGCTCGTCACCGCTGGGCGGCATGACGATCACGCGTGTCTCCAGCGGGGTGTTCCACTGGCGGGTGTAGAAGTCGTTGTCCCAGCTGCCTTCGAGCGGGATGCCGTCCTTGATGTGCAGGCTGGAGGTGAGCGCCATCGCGATGCCGTCGCTGAGGCCGCCGATCATCTGGGCGTCCAGGCCGCGCGGGTTGATCGGCAGTCCCACGTCCACCACGACCAGGGCGCGTGTCACGCGGGGTCCGGTGACGCCGTTCCTGATCGGGCGGTTGACGGTTTCGGGACGGCAGTCGAGCTCGACGAGGACCGCGCACGCGGACCGGTACTCGGCGGCCAGGGCGATGCCCTGGGCGACTTCGTCGGGCAGGGACCGCCCCCAGTCGCCCTCGGAGGCCGCCTTGTCCAGGATGGCGCGCGTCTTGGCGTGCTCCAGGAACTGGCGGCGGAATTCCACCGGGTCCTTGTCCAGTTCGGCGGCGAGCCGGTCCACGACCAGTTCCCGTGCGCACACCATGTTCGGCGAGTAGACGTTGCGCATGCTTCCGGTCTTGAACTTCAGCGGAACCTCGGTCAGCGTCTGCTTGTTCCTGCCGAACTTGTAGGGCGTCGACTGGCTCAGATGGAAGAAGACCTGGGCGATGGCGTCGTTGACGACGATCGGGATGTCGGCCGCGTTGGCGGTGACCATGTCGCCGAAGCCGTGGCTGAAGCTGGTCTGGGTGCTGACGTGCCGCTGCTCGTAGCCGACCACGTCCCTGCCGCGGTAGGCGGCGCGGACGCGGGAGACGCTCATCGGATGCGTGCGTCCCTGGCGGACGCTGTCCGTCCGGGACCAGGACAGCTTGACCGGTTTGCCTATCTTCTTGGAGATCTCCGCCGCCTCCACCACCGCGTCGGTGTGCAGCCGCCGCCCGAACGAGCCGCCGCCCTCGACCACGTGCACCTTCACGGCCGACACCCGAAGGCCCAGGTGCTTGGCGATCTCGCTCTGCGCGTCGCCCGGGACCTTCAGGCTGGCCCAGACCTCGGCGCCGCCGGCGCGCACGTCCGCGACCGCGACGTCCGGTTCCAGCGGGGAGTTGCTGGCGAACATGAAGGCGAACTCGGCGTCGACGGTCTTGCTGAACAGCGGCGGGCCCGACACCCTCGGCACCGCCCTGCGCAGCTTAGCCAGCACCGTGTCGTCGGACTCCCCGGCCACCGGACCGGGACGCCAGGCCACCTCGAGGGCCCGGACCGCGTCGATGCACTGGCCGAACGTCCGCCCGCGCACCGCCACCCCGTGCTCGAGTTCCGCGACGTCGGTGATCCCGGGCATGGCCCGCACGGCCGCGGCATTGCCAACGGACTCGACCGTCCCGTCGATGGTCGGCGGTCGCCGCACCATCGTCGGCAGGGCGTCCGGGACGTCCAGGTCCATGCCGAACTGCTTGCGTCCCGTCACGGCGGCCAGGGCGTCCACCCGGTTCGTCGGCTGGCCCACGACGGTGAACCGGGACATCTCCTTCGGCGTCGCCGAGACCTGCGTGGTGCGCGACACCGCGGCGGCCTTCGCCAGCGACCCGTAGGACGCCCGCTTGCCTCCGCCCAGCACCGCACCGTCCTTGGTGGTCAGCGTGGACGCGTCCACGTGCCAGGCTCGCGCGGCGGTAGCCACCAGCTGCCTCCGCGCGATCGCCGCGGCCGTACGTACCGGCGTGTAGAGCGAGCGGACCGACGTGGAGCCGCCGGTGAACTGGTTGAACAGCAACTCGGGCCGGGCGTCGGAAAGGGTCACGGTGACCTTGTCCAGCGGCAGGTCCATCTCCTCGGCGATCAGCATCGCCACGGTCGTGGTGATGCCCTGCCCCACCTCGGCGCGGGGCACCGCGAACGACGCCGTGCCGTTCTCGTGCACCTGGACGGCCACCAGCCCCGACGTCGGCGCCGACGCGAGCCGCACCAGGTCACCGACGTCGAAGATCTCCTCGGGCTGGGGAAGGGACGGTCCTCGCGCTTCGGCCGGCTCCGCGGTCCATTGCACGGCCACCGCCAGCGTCGGAGCCGTGACCAGGTAGCCGAGGAAGCGCCTGCGGCGCAGGCCCTCGCCCGTTTCGTTCGTGGGATGGCTGTCTTCCATGGTGCTCCTGCAGATGGGGTGGCGGCCTCAACGGTGGAGCAGGACGTTGATCTCGGCAGACCCTGCTCGTAGGGCGAGTGCGGTGTACTGGCTCGCGATGATACAGAGATACGAGACAAGTTTCACTATATCCGCGGACAGGATCAGGAAGCATGGGCCGCCTTTATTGGCGTGTCGCCAATAGGCTATTGTCGCCACGCCAGTAACGCTCTAGGGTCGGGGACCACCAAGCTCCCGGCCAGGCCACCGGTGGTCCCTCGTGATCTCCGTCTTCGCGCCAGGCGCATGCGGGGCCCGCCGGTTCCGCGCCCCGCCCGTTAAGGAAGTGGGAGGTCCCTTGTCCGCCATCGACATCCCGCGGCGTGTGCACGGCCTGCTGGACGAGGTCGGCGAGCTGTTCGTCATCGCCCTGGAGGCCCTCCGCCGGACGTGGGACGTGCGGAACTGGGCCTGGGAGTTCGCCGAGCAGGCGTGGTTCCTCGCCCGCGTGACGAGCCTCCCGGTGATCCTCGTGTCGCTGCCGCTCGGGGCGACGGTCGCGCTCCAGGTCGGGCAGCTCGCGGCGCAGCTCGGCGCCCAGTCCGCGACCGGCGGCGCGGTCGTGGTCGGGCTGGTGCGCGAGGTCGCGCCGATCGCCGCCGCGCTGATCATCGCCGGGGCCGGCGGGGCGGCGATGACCGCCGACATGGGCGCCCGCCGGATCCGCGACGAGCTGTCGGCGATGGAGGCGATGGCGGTCAACCCCGTCCACCGGCTCGTCACGCCCCGGCTCTGGGCGGGCAGCCTCATCTCGACGCTGCTGGCGTCCCTGGTCATCGTCTCGGGGGCGGCCGGGGGGTTCGTGTTCAACGTCCTGCTGCAGGACGTCACGCCGGGCGCCTACTTCGACGGCGCGGTGTCGCTGCTCCAGACGTCCGACCTGCTGGTGACGCTGCTGAAGTCGTGGCTGTTCGGGGTGGTCGCGGCCGTGGTGGCCTGCTACATGGGGATGAGCTGCGAGGCGAGCCCCGTCGGCGTCGGCCGCGCCGTCAACCGCGCGATCGTGGTCGCGTTCCTGCTGGTGTTCGCCCTCAACTACGTGATCACGACGGTGTACTTCGTCGCGTTCCCGCCGAAGATCTGATGGCCGGCCTGCCCGCGATGGGGAAAGCCGCCCCGCGCGCCGTCCATGCGGGGGCGGCGGCGCTTCAGCGCTCCGGGGATCTGGCCCAGTGGCCGGTGTTCGTCTACCGGATCCTGCTGTACACGGTGCGGGACCTCTTCCTCCGCCGCAAGTACACCAAGACCATCGCCCGCCATGTCAGCGACGTGGTGGTCGGCGTCGGCGCCAGCGTGGTCGGCGGCGGCATGATCTTCGTCATCTTCACGATGGCGTTCTTCGTCGGTACCGAGGTCGGCCTCCAGGGCTACACCGGCCTCCAGTCGATCGGCGCGCAGTCGTTCATGGGGCTGGTCGGGTCGTTCGCGAACGTCCGCGAGATCACCCCGGTGATCGCCGCGGTGGCGCTCGCCGCGCAGTGCGGGTCGGCGTTCACCGCCGAGCTGGGCGCGATGCGCATCGCCGAGGAGATCGACGCCCTGGAGGTCATGGGCATCGGGTCGTTCGCCTACCTGGTGTGCACCCGCGTCGTCGCGGCGATGATCGCGCTCGTCCCGCTGTACCTGATCGCGCTGTTCGCCAGCTTCTTCGCGACCCGGCTGATCAGCACCGGCTTCTTCGATCTGGCCCCCGGCGTCTACGACTACTACTTCCGGCTCTACCTGCCGACGATCGACCTGGTCTACAGCGCGATCAAGGTCGGGGTGTTCGCCTTCGCGGTGATCACGATCCACTGCTTCTACGGCTACTACGCGACCGGCGGCCCGGCGGGCGTGGGACGCGCGGCGGGCCGCGCGATCAGGTTGTCCATCATCGTGATCGTCGTGCTGAACCTGCTGCTGTCCTACGTGTTCTGGGGCAACGCCGCGACAGTGAGGCTGACCGGATGATCAACGAAGAGATCCCGCTGCGCCGCCGCCTGCTGATCAGCGCGCTCACGCTCGCGGTGGCGGCGGCCGCCCTGTACCTGCTGATCGCCCGCCCGGGCCGGGACCCCGGCACGCTGCTGACCGCGGATTTCGGCCACGCCGGACAGGGCCTCGGCACCGGTGCCCCGGTGAAGATCCGCGGCGTGACGGTCGGGTCGGTGGCGGAGGTCGGGCTGACCGGCGGCGGACGAGCGCGCCTCGCCCTGCGGCTGGACGAGGGGACACGGGTCCCCGACACCGTCACCGCGTCCATCGTGCCCGCGTCGGCGTTCGGCCCCAAGTACGTCGACCTCGTCCCCGGCGCCCATGCCGCGACCGGCCCCTACCTGGCGTCCGGGGCGCGGATCACCCGGACGTCCGACCCGCGCGACCTGTCGGACCTGCTCGCCCGCGCCGACACCGCCCTCGGCGCCGCCGACGCGCGGGAGGTCCAGACCATCGTGCGGACGGTCGCCGCCGGCCTCGACGGCCAGGGCACCCGGCTCGGGGAGACCATCGACCAGACGGGCGTCCTGCTGAACGTCGCGCACCGCAACCGCGGCAACGCCCGCCGGTTCATCGGCGACTCCGCCGACCTCACCGGCGCCCTGTCCGACAAGGGCGACGAGCTGACCGGCATCTCCGGTGACGCCAACGCCCTGATCGGCACGGCCGCGCAGGGCCGCGGCAGGCTGGCCGGGTTCGCCGACGGCCTGTCGGACGTGTCGCTGCTGGTGGCACACGGGTTCGACAAGCGCGGCGGGCAGCTGGGGCAGGCGTTCCGGTCCTCCGAGCGCACCGCCTGGATCATCTACGCGCAGCTCGGCCTGGTCGGTGACGCCGTACGCACCGGGAACCAGTTGCTGCCCCTCTACGGCGAGCTGACGTCGCTGAAGGGCCCCGGCGGCAAGAACTACCTGCGCTCCCAGGGCTACCTGCCGTCCGACCCGTGCGGGCTGATCCTCGGGTTGTGCGGCCCGTACGGCGGCGGCAGGGGAGGGGGCTGACATGGCGTTCCGGTTCCCCGGCGGCAAGCGGGCCCGCGCCCGCGCGGGCCTCCTGGTCCGGCTGGTGTCCTTCGTGACGGTCACCGGCCTCCTCACCGTGATCATCGGGATGCAGATCGCCCGCGTCGACACCGCCGGCGGCTGGCGGCTGACCGCCACGTTCGACGACGCCAGCGGGCTGCTGGAGGGCGACGAGGTGAAGATCGCCGGGGCGCCGGTCGGCCGGGTGGACGAGGTCAAGGTCGTGGACGGCAAGGCCCGCGTCGCCCTCACGGTCCGCGACTCGGTGCAGGTTCCCGCCGACAGCGAGGCCGCGATCCGGTGGCGCGACGCCATGGGCCGCCGCGTCGTGTACCTGCTGCCCGGCAAGAGCCCGCAGAAGATGCGGCCCGACGCGCACATCACCCGGACCCGCTCCGTCGTGGACGGCAGCGCGCTGATCGAGCAGCTCGGCCCCCTCGTCCGCAGCCTGGACGCCAAGCAGGTCAACACGGTGCTGGTGTCGCTGTCGCAGGCACTCGACGGGAACGCGGGCAACATCGACCGGCTGATCGCGGACATCGACGTGCTGTCGGCGACGATCGCGCGGCGCCGCGCCATGCTGAAGCAGATGCTGGGCGACTACGCGACCGTCACGGGCATCATCGCCCGCCGCGACAAGCAGATCAGCTCCGCCGTGGACGACCTGGTCAGCCTCAGCGACGCGTTCGCCGACAACCGCAAGCTCATCGACGGCACCCTCGTCCAGCTCGCCACCCTCGCGCGGACCTCGGACTCGGTGCTGACGCGCAACGAACGCGAACTCGGCCAGGTCGTCGAGAGGCTGTCCGCGTTCAGTGCCGGGGTGGGCCGCAACGAGGGCGCGCTGGTCGACGTCCTCCGGTCGGTGACGCCGAAGCTCCAGCGCATCTTCGCCGCCGCGGACAACGGCCAGTTCGTGGAGGCCGCCATCCCGTGCCTGACGCTCGCGGCGCCGCCCTGCCCGTACCCGACGCGGCTGCCCGGCGCACGCGAGGGCGCCGAGGGCATCGACACACCGAAGGAACTGGAGAACCTCATGGTCGGGGGCACGCGATGGTGACGAGGCCGTTCCGCGACGGTGACCGCGGCCGGAACGGGCCCGGTTTCCCGGCAGGCCCGCTGCTCGTGGGGAGGCGATGGGGTTGAAGTCGTTCCGCGACCGCAACCGGATCGCGGTCGGGATGGTGTCGGCGGGCACGCTCCTCGCGCTCGTCGCCTCCGTGTACCTGATCGGCACCCGCGGGATGTTCCAGGACCGCTACGCCATCACCGGCGTCTTCGCCGCCACCGGAAACCTGCGCTCCGGGGACGAGGTGCGTGTCGCGGGCGTCCGGGTCGGCGAGGTCACCTCCGTGGAGGCCGATCACCGGCGCGGCCATGTGGTGGTCGGCTGGAAGGTGGACGGCGAGGTCGACCTCGGTCCCGCCACCCGCGCGGAGATCAAGGTCGCCAACGTCCTCGGCGGACGGTACCTGCGCCTGTCCGGCCCGGTCGCGGAACCGCACCTGGCCGACCTGAGCGAGGACAAGCGGCGCATTCCTCTCGAACGCACCCAGGTGCCCACCACGATCAACGAGGTGCTGGACGAGTCCACCCGCACGGTCGCCAAGCTCGACACCAGGGCGATCAACAAGATCGTGGCCGAGCTGAACGGGATCGGCGACGACGACCGCGGCAGGCTCGGCGACGCGCTGACCAACCTCGCGAAGCTCGCCGAGACGGTGAACGAGTCCGACCCGCAGATCAAGAAGCTGCTCGACGACGGCGACCGCGTCCTCAAGCTCGCCCGCGCCAAGGACACCGAACTGTCCCGGCTGCTCACCAACGTCCGGACCATGCTGGACGAACTGCAGAAGCGCCGCACCGAGCTGGCCGCCTTCCTCGGCAGCGGCAACCGCACGGTCGAGACCCTCACCAGGACCATCGACCAGCAGCAGGCGAAACTGCTCTCGCTCATCACCGACCTGCGCGGCACGCTCGGCACGCTCCGGCCCGTGACCGGCGACTTCAACGCCCTGCTCGCCTGGGCCGGCCCGACCCTGTCCGGGCTGGCCGGGACCGGCGGACGGGGACCGTGGCTGGAGGTCCTCTCCACCGGCCTCGGGCCGCTGTCCCCGAAGGACCTCGCCGGACTCGCCGAACTCGCACCGAAGGAGGCCCGGCGATGAGGCACAGGCCGATCGCGGCGGCCGCCGCCCTCCTGCTGATCCCCGCGCTCGGCGGCTGCGGGGTCGTGTCCGAGCCCACCTACCCGATGACGGTGTACTTCGCCAAGGCACCCTCCCTCTACGAGGAGTCCCAGGTGAAGGTGATGGGCGCCGACGCCGGGACCATCACCGCCGTCAAGAGCGAGCACCGCCGCGTCCGCGTGGACATCGAGGTCAAACGTTCCGTGCCCGTACCGGCCGGGGCGCACGCCGCCGTCGAGTCCGCCGACGCGCTCGGCGAACGGTTCGTGACCCTGCACCCCGTCTGGAAGTCCGGCATGCCCAAGGCCGGGCCGGGGACGGTCATTCCGCAAGAACGCACCGAACTGCCCGTCGAGGTCGACGACGCACTCGCCGCGTTCGCCAAGCTCAACAGGTCGATCGACGCCGGAAACCTCGGCCCCGCCATGCACCGCGCCGCCGAGAACCTGCGCGGCCGGGGCGACGGCATCAACGACGCCCTGCACGACACGTCCGAACTGACCCGCGACCTCGCCGCCCAGGACAAGCGGATCGCCTCGCTCGCCGAGGGCCTGCACCACCTGGCCGCCGACCTCAACGGACGCGACAAGAAGCTGTCCGACCTGCTGCGGTCCTTCTCCAGCACCAGCCGCACCCTCGCCGAGGAACGCCAGAAGCTCCGCGCCTTCATCGCCGGCCTAGCCGCCGCCATCCGCAAGAGCGAGGTGCTCATCACCGCCTACCGGGAGAAGCTGCCGAGCACGGTCGCCGACCTCTCCAACATCGTGCTGAGCCTCAAGGGCAACGTCACCGGCCTCACCCAGGCCATCGACAGCCTTGGCCGGTTCGCCGACGTCGCCGTCCAGGCCTGGGACCGCCGCAACCACGTCGCCACTATCCGCCTCGTCGTGCACGGCACGGTCCGGGCGTGGCTTCAGCCCCTCTTCACGGCACTGGGGTGGGGCACCGTCCCCTGCGTCGAGGGCGACCCCGCCCTCGCCGACTGCGCTCCGCCTCCGGGAGGGCCGTGATGACACGCAGACTCTCGACCTGCCTGCTGGCCCTCGCCATGCTCATCGGCGCCGGGGGCTGCTCCGTGACGACGGTCGGGGCCCCAAAGGGCGACGTGACCCTGCACGCCACCTTCGACGACGTGCAGAGCCTCGTCACCGGGCACAGCGTCCAGGTCGCCGACATCCGCGTCGGCACCGTCACCGGAATCCGGCTGGACGGCTACCGCGCCCGCGTCACCATGTCGCTGCGCGACGACCGGCGCGTCCCCACCGGAACCACCGCCACGGTCGCCAAGTCGTCGCTGCTCGGCGAGAACTACGTGCGGCTCGACCTGGCGCCCGGACGCCGCCTCGACACCGGCCCGTACCTCGCGTCCGGCGCCACCATCGGCCGCACCTCCGTCCAGGCCGACCTGGAGCAGATCAGCGCGAAGGTCGGCCCGCTGCTCGCCGCCCTCAGCGGCCAGGACATCGCCACCATCACCGGCGAGTCCTCCACCGCGCTCGGCGGCAAGGGCCGCAAGCTGAACACCCTCGTCGCCCGCGCCGCCGACGTCGGCGACCAGTACGCCGCCGCCAGCGCCGACCTCGGCCGCGCCCTCGACTCGCTCGCGCGGCTCGGCACGTCGCTCCGCAAGGGCTCCAAGGAACTCGACCGGTTGCCGGGCAGCGTCGAACTCGCCGCCCAGCGTCTCCAGGACGACCGCGCCAACCTCAAGCGCACCATCCAGGCGCTGCTGGAACTCGCCACCTCCGTCAACGCCAAGGTGCAGAAGCGCCACGCGGCGCGCCTCGCCGTCCTCCTCGAACGCGCGGACGAGCTGCTCACCGCGGCCCTCCGCGGCAGCGACGAGCTGAAGACCCTCGCCGGGACGGTCCTGAACTTCCTGCGCGGCCCCTCCGTGTCGCACAGCGGTCAGGCCCTCCTCTTCCTGTGGATCAAGGGTTTCCTGCCGCACCCCGGCGCCGCCACCACCGCGTCCGGCGGGAGCCGGAACCTCAACGGGCTGCTGAGGCCGCGCTCATGAGGCGCCCCCCTGCCGCCGCCGACCATGTCCTCCTCGTCCCGTTGAGGTCGCGCCCATGAGAGTTCCCCGCGTCAGGTATCCCCGCGTCACCGTCAACCTCGTCTTCTTCGCACTGCTCGGCGTGGCCCTCGCGGTCTGGGCCGCGCGCAGCCTCATCCACATCGACGCGCTGGAACGGCCCTTCACCGTCACGGCCGACTTCGAGACCTCGCCCGGCCTGCACGGCGACCTGGAGGTCACGCACCTCGGCGTCGCCGTCGGCGAGGTCGGCGACATCCGGCTGAGCGGCGATCACGTCGCGGTCGCCCTCGATATCCGCCGGGACGCCCGGATCCCCTCCGGCGTCGGCGCACGTGTCCTGCGCAAGTCCGCGATCGGCGAGCCTTACATCGAGCTCACCCCGTCGGAGGCGACCGGGACCCGGATACTGAAGGAAGGCGACCACATCCCGGTCTCCCGGACCGCCGGGACCACCGACTACAAGCAGCTGTTCGAGGGCCTCAGCACCACCCTCGACGCCGTCGACCCCCGCGACACCCGCACACTCGTCCACGAGCTGGCCACCGGCCTCGAAGGACGCGGCACCGACCTGCACGACATGATCTCCGACACCCACCGCCTCACCGGAACCCTCGCGGCCGAGGCCGGCACGCTGGACGCCCTCTCCCGCGAACTCACCCGCCTCACCGCCACGCTCACGGCCCACCGCGGGGACATCGCCTCCGGCGTCAACGACCTGGCCCTGTTCAGCGCGTCCCTGCGCCAGTCCACCCGTGACCTCGACAGCGTCCTCGACAACGGTCCCGGCGCCATGAAGAACCTGCACGGCCTCCTCCAGGACGCCCGCCCCGGCCTCGACTGCCTCCTCACCGCCGCGGCGACGCCCACCGCCCCGCTGATGACCGACGCCAACCGGAAGAAGATCAATCACGTCCTGCGGCTCGTGCCGACGCTCCAAGCCCTAGTGGCGGACGTCACCGCCACCGACGCCAGTGGGAAATACCTCCGCGTCTCGCCCGTCATCACCCTCACCGGCCCGGCCAAGGCGGCGACCGAGTACACCACCCCGGTACCCAAGCCCGTCCCCCCGCGCCTCACCTACTGCGACGCGAACGTCGAGGACCCGGAGGCCGCGGAGGCCGCCGCCAAGGTCAGGCCCACGCCCGGAGCACGCAACGACAACCCACCGGCCGGCAGCGCGCCGAACGCCGACATGCGCCCGGTGGGGGACGGCGGGGACCGCTCGTCCTCACGCTGGCTGCCTCTGCTGCCGCCCGTGCTCGGGGGCCTCATCGTCCTCGCCGCCGCCTTCAACACCCTCAGCGCCTTTGTCCGGCGCCGTACCCGATAAGCCCCTGGAGGACCAGTGACCAGGACCGGCACCACCAAGCCCACCAAGCCGGAGACACCGGAGGCCCCCGACACCGACACCAGCGCCGACACCGACACCAGCGCCGACACCGACACCAGCGCTGAGGCCGACGCCGGCGCAGCGGAAACGTCCGAGACGAAGTCCGCGAAGGCGAAGCCGGACGAGCCCGAAGAGTCCGGAAAGACCGAGGAGTCGGGTGAGACCAAGGCGGACGAGGCCGAAGCGCAGAAGGTCGGCGAGCGCGGGACCGGCAGGCGCGCGTGGGCGCGGGCGCCGGCCAGGGCGGGGCTGGTCAAGGCCACGATCGCGGTGGCGCTCGTCGGTTCGGTGATCACGGCCGGGTTGCAGTGGTACCAGGCCGACCGCGCGGCGGAGCGGGACGCGGAGCGGCAGCGAGTCCGGACCAGCGCGGCCGAGTTCGGTGAGGCGCTCCTCAGCTATGACCACACCAAGCTGCAAGAGGCACGGAACCGGGTTCTCGGGCTGGCGTCGGACGACTTCGCCAAGACCTACGACGAGGCGTTCACCGGCGGGCTCGAAGGCGTCATCACCAAGCTGAAGGCGGACGCGACGGCGACCGTCCGCAGCGTGTATCTGGGGGAGATCGAGTCCGGTACCGCGAAGGCCGTCGTCGTCATGGACTCCGAGGTGAAGAGCACGTCGGGCACCCGCCGCGTCCTCGGGTCCTACCTCGACATGCGGCTGACTCGCCGGGGCGAGGAGTGGAAGGTCACCGAGGTCACCTCGGTCGGCTCGGCGAACGAGACCATGACCGACCCCAAGGGGGAGCAGAAGAAGCCGGACTCGGGAGCCCCCTCACCGGCCCCGAGCCCCTGATCGGCGCCAAGACTCGGTCCATCCCAGCGAGCGATTCGGCGGACCCCCGCCTTCCCCCTCACGGGTGAGGAGTCGGGCGGTGTCGGCGGGGCTGTGGACCATGGTGCTGCTCGCGCTGGCGGGCAGCGCGTTCGTGCTGCTCAACCTGATCGAGTTGGCCGTGGACGGCACCGTTCACGACCGGGACGGCCGCTCGGACTGGGAGGGGTTCGGCCAACGGCTCGGCTTCGCCGCCGTGGCGGCGTTGTTCCTCGCGACGGCGGTGTCGTGGCGGCATCGGACGCGGAACAGTTGCCCACGGTGCGGCGGACCGGCTCACCCGCCGGGCTCGGTGCCGTCCGTGGTGCGTCCCGCGCCGGCGGCACCCGGCGTCATCCGCCGCGTCGCTCACATCGGAAGCCTGGCGGTCGTCCCTTCAGGGACTGGTGCGCAAATGGGGGACGACCTTCCCGCGCTGGACGCTGTGGCTATCCGGCAAGCGGGTGCCGCGCTTCCTGCCCCTGGCCCCGGTCTGGCTGATCGCGCCCACCCTCGCGGCCTACGGCACGGGTGCCTGGTTCTATCTCATCCTCCAGTTCACAGGCGTGCTGAACATGAACGGCTCGCCTTCCGAATACCTCCTCGGCTGCGCCGCCGCCACCGCGTTCGCCGGCTACGGGTGGGCTCTGGGAATCGCGGCCGTGTCCTATCAGAGACGGACCCGACCCCACTGCGTGGTCGGCCCGCCATCTCAGCTGGAACTTGTCTCCGCTACATCGACGTCTGGTGGGTTGTAGTCGGCGTAGGCGCGCTCCCGATCGTCGCCTCCCGGCGAAGCCGGGAGGCGGCAGGGACGGGCAGCGGGGTCCGGGGGGCTACCACTGGTGCGCATCCGCCAGACTGGGGCGGAGGCGTGCATGTTCGACATATGGAGGCGGTATGGGCTCATCCCGGCGAGTGCCCCGGCGGATCTACGAGCGTGAACTTCTCCGGCTGCAGGAGCAGTTGATGGTCATGCAGGACTGGGCACGCGCCGAGGGGGTGCGCATCGCCGTGGTGTTCGAGGGACGGGACGCCTCCGGCAAGGGCGGCACCATCAAACGCGTCACCGAGTACCTCAATCCCCGCGTCGCCCGCATCGCCGCGCTCCCGACGCCGACCGAGCGGCAGCGAACCCAGTGGTACTTCCAGCGGTACGTCGAACACCTGCCCGCGGCCGGGGAGATCGTCCTGTTCGACCGGTCCTGGTACAACCGCGCGGGCGTCGAACGGGTCATGGGCTTCTGCACCGACCAGGAGTACAGGCGCTTCTTGCACCAGTGCCCGACCTTCGAGCGCATGCTCGTCGAGGACGGCGTCCTGCTGCGCAAATACTGGTTCTCCGTCAGCGACGCCGAGCAGGAACGCCGCTTCCGTAAACGGCTCGAAGATCCCATGCGGCGGTGGAAACTGTCCGCCATGGACTTGGAGTCGATATCGCGCTGGGAGGAGTACTCGCGCGCCAAGGACGAGATGCTCGTCCACACCAATATCCCCGAGGCGCCCTGGTTCGAGGTCGAAAGCGACGACAAGCGCCGGGCCCGCATCAACATGATTTCCCATTTGCTGTCGAGCATCCCCTACCAGGAAGTGAAGCATCCGCCGCTCCAGCTCCCCGAACGCCCGCCTTCCAAGGGCTACGAGCGCCCCCCGCGAGACGCGCAGACCCACGTCCCGGACCACGCGGCCACCCTCCAAGGCTGACGCGCTTCCCGGGGCCCACTCGCTGAACTCGGTCACGGACGTTGCTGTCCGCACACGGCGAAAAAGCTCCAGGAGTCGGGCGACCGCGCGTTCGCCGTGTTCATCAGGTTGGCCTTGCCTTGGCCGAGAACATGATCTTGTGGCCTGCAGCCTGCAGGGGGTGCTGCTCCCGACGCCTGACCGAGGGTGGGTTCGTCGGCGTGGTATAGCGATCGGCTCAAGCTCTGCAGTCCGATCCAATACTCACCCTGCCGTCTTGAGTAGCCACCCGAGCCCGGCTCCAGATCTGCCACCAACAGGACACCTTGCGACCACAAACCCGGCATATGCCTATAAATAGACACCAATCCTTCCCTGCCAAAAACCCAAACAGCGTGCTCCGGTGGGCGTCGCGGCGGTAGCGTCCTACCGTTCTGGTGTCGGGCGGGTAGGCCGCCCGGCGCCCCGGAACCCGCGTGCGACCGTCTGCCGGCCTCGCGCGCCCAGCAGAGACGGAGCCGTAGATGGAGCGAGTACTCATCGTGGTCGTGGTGATCCTGGTGGCGCTGATCGCGGCGCTGCTGGCCGGATTCCTGAAGTGGCTCGACAGCGGCAAGGTCGTCGGGGCCATCGCAGCCGCGGCCGCTGCTTTCGCCGCCGCGGTTCCGGTGGTCGTCCTGCTCATGAAAACGGGCGGCATCGCGTGAGCAAGGACGCGAGAACAGTGCTTCCGGTCGCCGGAGGAGTTGCGATGTCGCCTGAAGTGCGGATACCAGTGCGTGACCTGGGAAACCTTCTCGGCTTTCATGATGCCTGCCGCGTCATCGCCGGTCTTCTGACTCTGAGAGACCGGGCGCGAAACCGACCGCAGAGTGACCGGATTTCCCCATGGGACCGGCTCTTGGTCCACGCGGACAAGTCGCAGCAGCCGATGGGACCTTTGGTGCGGGAATGCATGCTCCTGTACCGCGACGAGGAGTACCGGGCGTTGGTGCCACGCTTTCCTCCAACGGCCGACGGCGCTCTGCGTCATCTGGTCAAGGCGGTCGATCGAGTCGACGATCTCAATGAGTGCCTGGACCAGTGCTTCCAGGATCTGTCCGAAGCGCACGCGAAAAGCGGGAATTACTTTACTCGCAACGATGTCGCGCGGTTGATGGTGGCGGCCGTGGATCCCCAGGAAGGCCATCGGGTGCTCGATCCGGTGTGCGGGTCAGCCGGGTTGCTCATAGGCGTCACCCGTCACGTGTCCGAACGCACGGGTCGGCCGACGAACCTCGAACTGACCGGCCAGGACGTTCACGCCTCCACGCTGCACGTGGCGCGAATGAACCTGACCGCCCGCAACCTGATGGCGCATCTTCCTGACCCGATGGACAGTCTCGCGCGACCCGCCGAGTCCTCCTACGACGTCATCCTGGCCAATCCGCCGTTCAACGACTCGTTGCCTGCCGAACCGCGTGCGGACGATCCGAGGTGGTCGGACGCGGCGGCGCCCCCACGGGACAATGCGAACTTGGCGTGGATGCTCCATATCGCCCATGCGCTTGCTCCTGCGGGCAGGGCGGCGATCCTCATGGCGGACGGGGCCGCCACCGGGGCGCGGCAGGCGGAGCAGCGGGTGCGCGAACGGCTCGTCCAAGACGACGTCGTCGAATGTGTGGTGGCTCTGCCGCCGGGCCTGTTCCCTCACAGCCGCGCTCCCTGTTGCCTGTGGCTGCTCAATACCGACAAAGGCCCCCGCGACGACTGGGGGAGTAGCGACCGTCAGGGCAAGGTTCTCTTCATCAACGCGCGGACGGCCTACGAACCGGTGCCGAGGACGCGCAAGCGTCGCCTCAGTCCGGAAGGGGTCGAGCAGGTGCTGTACACACTTGGGGCGTGGCGAGGCGCGGCCGGCCAATACCGTGACGAGGCTGGTTGGTGCCGTTCCGTCGACGCCACGGAGATCGCCGGTCAGCTATACGACCTGCAACCGCCGAGGTACACCGGTGAGCTCGCCGTCGATGGTGCTCCAGGGCAGCGGCAGATCGAGGAACTCGCCGCCGAACTCCGGGACAGGTTCGAAGAGGCGCGCATGCTGGAGGCCGACCTGCTCCGGGTTCTGGACGAGCTGTGATCCGTGAACTCGCCTCTACGGGCTGGCAGCGGACGACCGTGAAGGAGGCGGCGGATCTGAAGGTCACCTACGGGCTCCCCGAGCAGGAGCTTCCCCGCGGACGGGGAGTGATCAGAGCCGCTGACATCAGCGATGGCCGCCTCCGGACGTCCCCTCCGGCCCTTGCCGCGGTGCCGGGCGCCAAGGACAGTCGTGCCATCCTCGCCGAGGGCGACCTTGTCGTGGTGCTCGTCCGCCGGGTGGGTGACGCGGCACTGATCGACCATCGGCATTCCGGCTGGGTCTCTACACGCTCCGTCGGCATCCTCCGCTCACGGAACCGCGCCACCACCCGCTGGCTGAAGATCTGGTTCCAGACACCGATCGCCCGTGCGTGGTTCGACCGGCATGTGTCGGCGCACGTCGAGCCGACCTTGAGCATCGACCGGCTGAGGGCGATGGAGGTGGCAGTCCCTCCCCCAGAACAAATCGAGACCATCACTCGGTTGGTCGAGCTGGTGCAGGACAAAAGGGACCTGAACCAGCGTATCGCCGCAGACGCCGTCGCCTTGGCCGACGCTCATCACGCCATGCTGGCGCGGCGGCATGAACATTCGTGGACACCTTCCACGTTCGGTGCCGTCGCTTCGGTGATGACCGGCCGACCAGGTCGGCCGCAGCCCTCCTTGAGCGGTGTCGCGACGTCCCGGGTAGCGCCGGCCGACGTCCTGGCCGCAGATCCGCCCTACATCCAAGGAGGAGGAGAGGAAACGCTCGCGGAGCCGGGCGACGTCTGTGAACCGGGAACCGTGCTGGTCGCGTCAAGACCCGAGGGCGCCCGCGCCGCATTGACCTGGTTGCCGACCACCCCGAACCGGGGGGTCCTCGCGGTGCGTCCGTCCGAGCCCTCGGACCGCTGGTGGCTGCTGCATGAGATTCGGTCCCGAAGCGAGGACCTTCCCAAGATCGCGCAAGGTCGGCAGGCCAGAGAGATCAGCCGACGGGCATTCACGCGGCTGGAACTGTCCTGGCCCGGTCCCGAAGTTCGTCGGCGGTTCCAGGAAACGGTCGAACCTCTTCACGGCAGAGCTCGCTTGGCCCTTGAGGAGAATCGGTTGCTGGAGGAATTGCTTGATCGGGTGCTGCGGGACGTGTCCTCGATCGCAGCACGCATCTGACGGCATCACCCTGAGGCCGCAGGTTGGACCGTCCGTTCTCCGCATCGACCTGTTTCGCGCTACCGGTGATACCCCAGCTGAGAGTGGCGGTGCTGTGTGTAGGACGGCGCCCGCCAAGGCGGTAGGTCGAGCTGCCCGACGTGGTGGGTCCGTGGTTGTCTGAGCTTCTGTACCCGACAGGTGTGTTAGCCGACGCTGCGGATTCCAGGTGGAGTGGGGTCATCGTGCCGAAGACCGTCCAGTTGAGGACGTACACGATCAGGGAAGGCCTGCTCGAAGAGTGGGCGGCCAAATGGCGGGAGTCGGTGGTCCCGCTGCGGTTGAAGCTGGGGTTCGGGATCGGCGGTGCCTGGCTTGATCACGAGCGCAGCCGGTTCGTGTGGGTGATCTGGTACGAGGGGGAGGAGACGTTCGAGGAGGCGAACCAGCGGTACTGGGCCTCGCCGGAGCGGGAGGCGATGGGGCTGGATCCGTCCGAGTACCTGGTCGATCGGGACGTGCGGGTGGTCGAGCAGGTCTACTGATCGGGATCGGGGAGCAGGTGGGCGAGCCGTTCTTCTTGCGCCAGCGGGCGGAACACTCGGCTCCTGGCCTCGGCTTTCAGGACGTCCAGGTCGACCTGAAAGGGCCAGAGGCGGGCGGTGCCGTCGAAGGAGGCGGAGATGACGGTCTGGCTGTCCGGAGTCCAGGTGACGGAGACGACCGGGCCGCGATGGACACCGATCACGCCGATCTCGGCGTAGGTCCTGCCCGCCCAGAGACGGACGGTGCGGTCGTAAGAGGCAGTGGCGATCATGAAGCCGTCGGGTGACCATGCCACGCCGGCGACGCGGGCCTCGTGGGCGTCGAGGACGGCCAGTTGCTCGCCGGTGGCGGTGTCCCAGACGCGGGCGGTGCCGTCGGCGGAGCCGGTGACGACCCGGCGTGCGTCGGGGGACCAGGCGATGTCGTCGACCCAGTTGGCGTGGCCGTGCAGCGTCACGACTTCGCGGCTGCCATTGACCTTCCAGATACGGGCGGTGCGGTCATCGGAGGTGGAGCCGAGCCGCGTCCCGGTGGGCGACCAAGTGAGGCCGACGACCCAGTCGTGGTGACCGGCCAGGCTCTCGGTGGATTCGTGGTCGCCGCCGGGGTGAATGCTGATCGTGCGGTCGTGGCCTGCGGTTGCGAAGGTGTCCGAGCCGGGGCGCCAGGTCACGGCCTCATGAATGTCGCTGGTCGGAATTCGTTCGCCGGAGATGTCACTAGGAGCGGCTTCATCCAGTCTCCACAGGCCGATCGTGCGGTCGCTGGAGCAGGAGAGCAAGACCGTGCGGCCTTCCGTGCTGGTCCAGGCGAGATCGTGGACGGTGTCCTGGTGGTCGGTGACCGTGGCGTGGAGGGTGCCGTCGGCGGCGTCCCAGATCCGGATCGCCGCGTCGTCGCCACCGGTGGCGATCAACCGTCCGGACGGCGTGACCGCGGCGGCGCGGACGGGGCCGCGATGGCCGGCCAGTTGGAGACTCTCGGCGCCCTTGGGGGCGACGTCCCAGATGCGAGCGGTGGTGTCGGCCGAGCCGGTGGCCAGATGCGCGCCGTCGGGCGACCACACGACGCCCCACACGTCGTCGGTGTGACCGCGGAGGGCGAAGATCTCCTCGCTGGTCTGCGGGTTCCAGACGCGAGCGGTGTTGTCGCTGCCGCAACTGGCCAGGTAGGTGCCGTCCGGTGACCACGCCACGTTCCACACCCGGGTGCCGTGGCAGCGGATGAGACCGGTCTGTGCCGAGGAGCGGACGTCCCAGATGCGCATGGTGGCTTCGCCTCCGGCCGACGCGACGAAGGCTCCATCAGGGGACCAGGCGACACCTTCCACGAAGTCCTGGTGACCGCGGAGCACCGCGACCGAGCCGGCGGCGAGATCCCAGATACGGACGGTCCTGTCATGGGATCCGGTGGCCAGCAGGTTGCTGCTGGGCGAGAAGGCGATGCCGAGGATGTTGTCGGTGTGACCGTGCAGCTCGTCCAGGAGTTCGTAGGTGTCGGCCCGCCAGATTCGCACCACCCGGTCGCGGGCTCCTGAGGCGATCTTCGTCCCGTCCGGTGCCCAGGCGACGGTTCGCACGACATCGGTCGCGCCCGTCAGCGCGGCCAGCGTGCGGCCGGTGGTGGTGTCCCAGACGCGGACGGTGTGGTCGCGGGAGGCCGTGGCGATGCGGCGGGCGTCCGGTGCCCAGACGACCATCTCCACCATGCCGTGGTGGCCTTCCAGTACGGCGACGTTGGATCCGGTGGTCGCGTCCCACAACCGGCAGGTGCCATCGCGGGACGCGGTGGCGATCAGGGCCCCGTCGGGTGACCAGGCGAGGTTGCGGACCGCGTCGGTGTGCCCGTCCAGCACGTGGGTCAGGTGGCTGAAGGGCAACGCCGCCATGAGCGCTCGTGTGGCGGCCGGGGTCGGCGGGCACTCCGACAGCGCTGCCATGGCCAGCAGGATCGCCAGCTCGGGGTATTGCTCGGCATTGGCAAGAACGTACTGGCCGATCCCCTCCGACACGCGCCGCAGGAACGCCAGGTCGCGCCGTTTGGACGCCTCGGTGAACGCGCGGATCTCGCCACTGTCCTGCCCGGCCGACTCCAGGCCCTCCAGCCATTGCAACGCGAGCTGGAGCCGCTCGCCGGTGAGCAGGTAGTCGACTTTATGCCCGGCCTGGCGCCAGTCCGCGGCCCATCGCTCCAGTTCTGCGCGGCGCCGCAGCAGCTCCGCCCGCGCCTCTACCTCTTGGCGCAGCGGCGCCCACTGGCGGAACAGCGCCTCGTGCGCGACCTGCGCGATGGGCGTTCCCTCCCACACGTCGGTGACCAGCAGCCGGGCCTCCACGAATGCGGTGACGACGCGTCGCTCGTCCTCGCTCAGATCGTCCAGGACGACGCGGCGGCGGGTGGCCTCGGTCCCTTCCGTGGTGACGAACTTGAACAGCACCGCCAGGATCGGCTCAATGCCCTCGCCTCCGCGCAGCGCGGTGACGAGCTGGTCGGCCTGCCGCGACAGCGCGCCTGCAACCCCGCCGAGCCGACGATACTCATCGAACGTGGCGACCTTCCCGCGCCCGGACGCGAAATACAGCTCCTGCAGCAGATAGGCCAACAGCGGCAGTGCATCAGCCGTCCCGGTGTCCTCGACGATCCTGGTGACCAGGCCGGGCTCGAACCGCAGCCCGGTCAGTGTGCCCGGCGCCTCGATCACAGTCGCGAGTTCGGCCCGCGTCAACGCGCCGAGCGCTATGGGACGGACGAACAGCGCTGCATGGCCTGTCTCCAGGAAGGAGCGCAGAAACTCAATGCGGACCGTCGCCACCACCCACAACCTGGAATCGGCGCGCAACGCCGCCGACAGCGCCGACAGGAACAGGTCCCCCCTGGTCGGATCCGGCGAGCGTGAACACCTCTTCCAACTGGTCGACGGTGATGAGCACGCGGCCGTCGCGCCGCCCCGAACGCCGCCGCGCCTGGGCGACCAGTTCGGCCAGCGCGGACGGCGTGCCCCGCAACCGTTCGGCGTCCCGAGCGTTGCCGAACGTCGTCGCCAACGCAGCCATCGGATCAGACCCCGGCGTCAGCACCGGCTGCACCAGCCAGCGGCGCCCTCGCAACCTGGGAATCAACCCCGCCTGCACCATCGACGACTTGCCACTTCCCGACGCCCCGGCGACCACCACGAACCGCTCACCATCGCGCTGGTACAGCTGACGGAGCAGCGTGCTCACCGGTTCGTCCCGTCCGAAGAACACCGCCGCCTCGTCCTCGGCGAACGCCTCCAGCCCCGGATACGGAGTGCGACCCGGATCCCACTCGCGCTCCGGCGCTCGCGGCGGATTCTCCAGCCGCGCCGACACCGCCGTCAGCACGATCAACGCGACGATCAGTACCCCGAGCCCGGGAACGGCGATCTTGCGCAGCAGATCCAGCGGCAGCGGCGCGTCCTCGCCCCCGGTCGCGTAGTTCGTCAGGATGCCCAGAAGAGCGAGCACGACCACCAGCAAGACGTTCAACGCGATGTTCAGGCGGGGCCTCATTCGCCGCACCACCGGCACCCGCCGCCCATCTCGCTACCCACGCGACTCGCCGAGCACGGATGTCCTTCCAAGGGTCCAGAAGCTCAATTGTCCCCGGCGGACGGGAGAACGGAACCGGGCACGCGCACTGCGACCAGTTGAGGCCGCGCGCAGTGGGACGCCGTTCGACCTACGGTCACATCCGGCCTGATGGGACGGGCCGGATGGGTGCACGGACGGCCGTGCGGAGGGCGGCGCGGGTCAGCAGGAGGACGGGGCCGTTGGGGTCCTTGCTGTCGCGGACGATGATCATGCCGGAGACGGCGGCCAGTTCCACGCAGTCGCCGCCATTGGAGCCGCTGTGAGTGCTCTTGCGCCAGTGGCGTCGGGGACGCTCGCCAGCTCGACGCACTCGCCGCCGTTGGGGCCGCTGTGTGTGCTTCGGCGCCAGTTGAGGTTTCCCAGGGGCATGGAGCCAGTGTCGGACGTGCGGCTGGGCTTGTCAGCGGGCGTGTCCGCTTGGCCGGGGTTGCCTCTGGGATAGGTGGACGGGCTCAGCTCTTGCTTGTGGGGAGGGTGGATACGGCGGGTCGTCCGGGGTGGGGGAC
>NZ_SMKK01000029.1 GCF_004348425.1 Actinomadura sp. 7K507 | reverse complement strand
CGCCCATCGCCGGAGGTCCTATATTTCGCCCGGACCGCCTCGGCGGCATGAGATCTGCCCGCTCTGGGGAGGGTTCGCAGTAGGACCCACGAAGAGGAGTACCCCGATGCCCGAACCGATCGTCGTCGGCACCGACGGGTCCGGTGAGTCGGACGGTGCCGTGGACTGGGCGGCCGCCGAAGCCGTCATGCGCCGCCGCCCTCTGCACATCGTCCACGCCGTCAAGAGCTGGCCCTACAAGGCGCCGCGGCTCGCGCCGGGCGAGAAGGCCGAGCGCGTGACCCACGCCGGAGAAGCGGTGCTGGAGGCGACCCGCGAACGCGTCCACGCACGCTGGCCGGACCTTGAGACGACGACCGCCCTGCTCGCCAAGGACACGGCGAACGCCCTGCGCGAGCAGTCGCAGGGGGCGTTCCAGCTGGTGATGGGCAGCCGCGGCCGGGGCGGGTTCGCCAGCCTGCTGCTGGGGTCCACCAGCCTGCGGATGGCCGCGCGCGCCACCATCCCGCTCGTGATCGTCCGGTCGGAGGCGGGTGCGCGCCGCGACGTCGTCGTCGGGATCGACCTGCCGCTGGAGACGGCCGCGGTGCTCGACTACGCCTTCGAGGCCGCCGCGCTCTACGGCGCGCGGCTGCGGGTCATCCACGCGTGGCAGCTGTCCCCGACGCTCGTCGACGCCGGCTACACGGCCGAGGAGGAGGCGGTCGGGGAGGATCTGCGGGACCAGGTCGTCGCCGCGTACGCGCCCGCGCGGTCCCGGCATCCGGAGGTGGAGGTCGTCGAGGAGATCGTCCTGAAGCATGCGGTGAGCGCGCTGTCGAACGCCTCGCGCACCGCCCGCCTGCTCGTGGCGGGCGCGCACGCCCGCCGCTGGAACGCCCCCCGCCTCGGCTCCACCAGCCACGGAATCATCCACCACGCGCGTTCCCCGGTAGCGGTGATCCCTCCCAGGTGACGGGGGCGTACGGTACCGGCGTGAGCTCCAGCCCCGCCGCTGCCCACCTCGCCGCGGTGAAGCAGGCGGCGGCCACGCTCAACCCGGGCTACTTCGCGTTCGTGATGGGCACCGGCATCCTGTCGATCGGGGTGAGCACCCACGGCCTGACCGTCCTGTCCGCCATCCTGCTGTGGCTCGCCGCAGCGGGCTACGTCGTCCTCGTCGCCCTGACGCTCTGGCGGATCATCGCGTTCCGCGGCGAGTTGAGGACCGAGTTCACCGACCCGCGGCGCGGCTTCGGGTTCTTCACGTTCGTCGCCGCGACCAACGTCCTCGGCACCCGCCTGGTCGCCGCCGATCAGATGGGGACGGCGTTCGCGCTCCTGGTCGTCGGGTGTCTCGCCTGGATCGTCCTCGGTTACGTCGTCCCGTGGACGGCGGTCCTCGGCCGCGCGGAACGCCCGGTGGTCGCGGGGGCGAACGGCACGTGGTTCATCTGGGTGGTCGCCAGCCAGTCCGTCGCCGTGCTCGCGGCCGTCCTCGAACCGGCCGTCGGCTTCGGCCGCCACGAGCTTTCGGTGCTCGCGGTCGGGGCCTGGTCGGTGGGGATGTTCCTCTACGCCGGTGTCGGCGTCTTCGTCGCGGCCCGCCTCCTGCTCTACCCGCTGCGCCCGGACGACCTCACGCCGCCGTACTGGGTGGCGATGGGCGCCACCGCGATCACCGTCCTGGCCGGGGCCCGGATCGTGGAGATGGCCGACACCCCCATGGTCGTCGCGACACGCGGCCTGATCGCCGGGGTCTCCGTGGTGGTGTGGGCGTTCGGCACCTGGCTCATCCCGCCGCTGGTCGCGGCGGGCTGGTGGCGGCACGTCACCCACCGCGTCCCGCTGCGCTACGACGCGACGCTGTGGAGCGTGGTGTTCCCGCTCGGCATGTACGGCCTCGCGGGCCACTACCTCGGCACGGCCGACCACCTGCCCATCGTCCGCGTGATCGGCGAGACGGAGATCTGGATCGCCCTCGCCGTCTGGACGGCGACGTTCCTCGCCATGCTCGCCCACCTGGCCACCACCCTGGGACGTCCAAGCCCCGCCTGACCACGTGCCGTCACGCCGACTGCGCCGACCGGCCTGCGTTCTCGCTCTCGACCGGGCAGCGCCAGCGCCTGTCACTGGCCATGGCGCTACTGCGGCCGAGCCTGGTGCTGCTGCTGGACGAGCCGGAGCGCGGGCTCGACGCGGCGTTCCGGGAGCGGCTCGCGGGGCTGCTCGCCGAGTACGCCGCGGAAGGCGGCACCGTGGTGATGGTGACGCACGACCCGCGGTTCGCCGACGGCGCCCGCAGCCTCGCGCTGGCCGCCGCAGCTGGTCGGACCGGTACGCCATCCTGTTGACCGCCGCCCCGCTGGTGGGGCTGGGTCCCCCGCGGTCGGCCGGGCGGTCTCGGCCGTGCCCGGCGACGCCGACCCGGCACGGGCGGGCGCGGGCCTGGCGCTGCCGGGTGCGCTCTCAAGGCGCGAGAGCCGCGCGGCGGGGAGCTGAGGGGCGGCTCCCGGCCGCGCGGCGGTAGGGGGTCACCCGTTCGGACGAGCCCTGAGCACGGCCTGGACGAGGTCGTCAGGGTCGGGCGCGTTGACGATCTTCCACTGCGTCCCGCCGGGGATCAGCGCCCACCACTCTTTGGTCGAGGCGCCCCACCAGCAGATGACGCCCGCGAAGCGCTGTTGAAGGTTGGCGATGGTGACCGCCTGGGCCGGGTCCGGCGCGCTCGGGATGTCCGGGCACGTCACGTCGATCGCCGACTTCTGGTGCGTCCGCGCGGCGAGCACGGCCGTGACGAACGGGATGAGGATGCGGGTGATCCTCGCGGCCGCGAGCCCTGGCCGGTCGTAGGGAGCGAGGTTCTCGCCCGTACTCGACCGGTACCACCACGTACGAGACGCCGATTCCCGGACGAGGCTGACGCTTTCTCCGAAATGGGGCACAGCCGGATCGAACACCCGCAGAAGCGGGTGCGGCCCGTCATAGCGGGGGAGAGCTTGCCAGCCTTCCCGGACGACTTCCGTCGACAGCCTGTCGAGATGGGTCGTTACAGAGGAAGTGGATGTCGACGTAGAGCGACATGACGGTTCGTTCCATCGCTTTACCATCGGTCCCACCTACTGCGCTGGCCCGTGGGTCGATTGGTCACGCGATTGCGTTCGACGTTAAGCGCCTTGCGTAGTTCCTCTGCGCTGTTGCGTACAAGGGTCGGTTCCACACCGGCCTTTGGGTCGTGCAGAGTGGCGACCCAATCGCCGAGCTTTCCGTCGTAGCGCGTAGCGCGCCAGATTCGGTGACCCGGGAAGTCCTGACGGAGCCGGGCCAACGCCTGGTCAGCGTGGTTGACGGGCGTGTCCATGATGAGTTCGAACTTTCGTCGCGATTTCTCTCCGTTACCGCTTTCAAGCCTGCTGTAATCGGGCTACTATCCGGAAGAGCGGGAAAGAAGACGCAGGAAAACCCGCGACTCCCCGTCAGGAAACGATCTTATTTTCGAATGCCCGGAGGTCCCCCCCATGCCTCGTCGTCCCCGCGACATCGGCGTCCCGTCCTCGCCCGTCGAATACTTCGGTGCGGAGTTGCGCGCTAAGCGGGAATTGTCCAACTTGTCGCGACCGAAGCTCGCCGAGAAACTCGGCTACACGCCCCAGCGCATCGGCCAGATCGAATCGGGCGGCAGCCCCCCGTCCGAGGACTTCGCCAAGGACTGCGACGTCTTCTTCAAGACCGACGGGACGTTCCACCGCCTCTGGCAGTGGATCCAGGACTTCGGACGCCTCGCCGTACTGCCCCCGGGCTTCCCCGACTTCATCTCGCGGGAACGAGAAGCCGAAGTGATCCACGTCTTCGAGACCATGGTCATCACCGGTCTGTTCCAGACGCCTGAGTACGCACGCGAGGTGCTCAAGCTCGGGAAGACCCCCGACGTGGTGGACCAGCTAGTCACAGCTCGGACGGAACGACGGAAAATCCTTGATCAAGAGGACCCGCCGCACGTGTTCGCGATCTTCGACGAAGGCGCCATCCGTCGTCCGATCGGTAACCCGGAGGTGATGAAGGAGCAGATCCAGCACCTCATCGAGCTGGCGGAGTTGCCCAATATCACGATCCAGATCGTTCCGACCGCCAAGGGAGCCTATGCAGGGTTGCCCGGTGCATTCACGATCCTGGCATTTCGTGACGAGCCGGACGCGGTGTTCGTCGATGGGCATGTAGGCGGACAGCTCGTTGATCCCCCTGCAGTTGTCCGGAAGTATGGGGTACGTTTCGATTTGATCAGGGCGTCGGCGATGAGTGCTGAGGACTCCCTGAACCTCCTCCGGACGATCTTGGAGAGCCTGTGAACACACAGCATCCGTGGGCTGTGCAGTGGCGCAAGAGCAGTCGCAGCGATTCATCGGGCGCAGAGTGCGTTGAGATCGCGTTGGTTCCGTCAGGGTGGCGAAAGAGTAGCCACAGCACTGATACCGGAGGCCAATGCGTTGAGGTGGCGCCCATGGTGCCGATCTCGGCAGTTGAATGGAAGAAGAGCAGCCGTAGTACGAGCACTGGGGACCAGTGCGTTGAGGTGGCGGACTTGGCGGCGGCGGTGGCTGTTCGGGACTCCAAGGACCCGGACGGGCCGAAGCTGGTGTTCGGGCCGTCCGCGTGGCAGGCGTTCGCGTCCCAGGTCAAGGGCGGGGTCCTTGACCTGGTCTGACGCAAGGCGACACTCGTAAGGCGACGTCGGATCAGCAGCAGCTTGGCGCTGCGACGGCCTTCGACGGCTCGGCGTCGGTGGGCGGCTCGGCGGTGGCGCAGCACGCGGAGTCATCGGCCTTGGCGAGGGTGTCCGCGTCGTCCTTGACCGTGTAGACCTCCCAGGGTTCGCCGCCGGGGCCGTGGACCCAGACCTTGTCCTGGAGGGCGTAGCAACAGGACGTGTCGTTCTCCTCCAGGGTGGCGAGCCCGGCGTCGGCGAGGCGCTTGGTCGCGTCATGGACGAGACCGGAGTCCTCGACCTCGACGCCGAGGTGGTCCATGCGGGTCGGCTCGCCGTCCTCGCCTTCGATCAGGACGAGCTTGAGCGGCGGCTGGGCGATCGCGAAGTTGGCGTACCCGGGACGGCGCTTGGCTGGCTCGGCGCCGAACAGCTTGGAGTAGAAGGCGACCGAGCCTTCCAGGTCGGACACGCGCAGAGCGAGCTGGACGCGGGACATGCGATTCCTCCTCGTGTCGTGGGCGGCACCGACCGGATCCGGCCGGACACTACTTAGATGGCTGTCTAAGTAGCCGCCGAGGTTGAGTTTGCGTCGTGGATAGATGGATGTCAAATTAGAGGCATGTCTAAACAGGTATTGCCGATCGTGAGCTCGGGTGGGGGAGCGGGTGGCGGTGAGGCGGCCTGCTGCACGCCGCTGGTGTGCGAGCCGCTGAGCGAGGCCGAGGCGGGCGAGCTGGCGCCGCTGTTCAAGGCGATCGCCGACCCGGTGCGCCTGCGGCTGCTGTCGCTGATCGCCAGCCACGACGGCGGCGAGGTGTGCGTCTGCGACCTGACCGCCGCCTTCGACCTGACCGCGCCGACGATCAGCCACCACCTGAAGGTGCTCAAGCAGGCGGGTCTCATCGACTCCGAGCGGCGCGGGACCTGGGTGTACTACTGGCTCAACCCCGGAGTGCTGGAGCGGCTGTCGGTGATCCTGGGGCCGCGCATGACCGCCGTGGCGGCATCATGACCGGCGTAGTGCCCGAGGTGCTGTTCGTGTGCGTCCACAACGCCGGACGCTCCCAGATGGCCGCCGCGCTGCTGGACCACCACGCCGCCGGACGGGTCCGTGTGCGCTCGGCTGGATCCGCGCCCGCGGACGCCATCAACCCCGTCGTCGCCGAGGCGATGGCCGAACTCGGACTGGACCTGTCGAAGGAGTTCCCCAAGCCGCTCACCGGGGAGGCCGTCCAGGCCGCCGACGTGGTCATCACCATGGGCTGCGGCGACGCCTGCCCCGTCTTCCCCGGCAAGCGCTATCTCGACTGGCAGCTCCCCGACCCCGCCGGCCAGGCCATCGAGCAGATCCGTCCCATTCGCGACGAGATCGACGCCCGCGTCCGCACCCTGCTCGCCGAACTCCTGCCCGGCGGCTCCTGAACGGCCGTCCGGCGCTGGCCCCTTTCGCGTGGCGCTTCCATCGTTTATCGTCGATTAACGATGAGTGAAGAGAAGGGGCCGCTCGACCGGTCCACAGCCACCGAGTACGCGTCGTGGTTCAAGGCGCTGGCCGACCCGACGCGGATCCAGATCGTGTCGCTGCTGGCGCGGCAGGGGCGGCCGATGAACGTCGGCGAGATCGTCGAGGCCGTCCAGGTGGTGCAGTCGACCGTGTCGGCGCACCTCAAGGTGCTGTCCGAGGTGCGGTTCGTGCTGGCCGACCAGCACGGCACCGCCCGCTACTACCGGATCAACGACGCCTGCGTGGAGTGCTTCCCGACCGCCGCCGACATCGTCATGGGACGCCCCGCACCGGTCACGCCGTCCTGCCCGCCCGAAGGAGGTACCTGATGGATGACAACGACACCGAGGCCATTGTCGAGCGGTACTCCGGCCTGGCGCGGTTCGCGCTGGCCGGCGGCACCCCGGAAGACGGCGCCAGTTGCGGCGACTCCTGTTCCGGCGGCGCCGCCTACCCCGGAGAGGACGACGTCCCCGAGGCCGCGCTGCGCGCGAGCATGGGCTGCGGCAACCCCCTGGCCGTCGCCGACCTCCACCCTGGCGAGACCGTGCTGGATCTGGGTTCGGGCGGCGGCCTGGACGTGCTGCTGTCGGCTCGCCGCGTCGGCCCGAACGGGACCGCCTACGGATTGGACGCCAGCGAGGCCATGCTCACCCTGGCCCGCACCAACGCCGCCGAGGCCGGCCTCGGCAATGCCCGTTTCCTGCGCGGCCACATCGAGGACATCCCGCTTCCCGCCGCGAGCGTGGACGTGGTCATCTCCAACTGCGTGATCAACCTCGCCACCGACAAGGCCCGCGTGCTCGCCGAGGCCTTCCGCGTCCTGCGTCCGGGCGGACGCTTCGGGGTCAGCGACATCATCGCCGACCCCGGCCTCGACCCCGGCGAGCGCGCCGAGGCGGAGCGGAGCCTCGGCTGTTCCGCGAGCACCCTCACCGCCGAGGAGTACCGCCACCACCTGCTCGCCGCCGGCTTCACCGACGCCACCATCACCCCGTACGACCAGGGCGCGCCCGGCCTCCACTCGGCGGTCGTGCAGGCCGCCAAACCCGCCTGAGTCGAGGCGCGCCTCACCAGATGCTCCTGCTGACGGCATTTGCATCAAACCCGATTGATGTATTCTGTAGGTTGTGGAGTCTTCGGAGGAAGGCGCACCGGCCTTCGTGCGACTGGCCGCGCATCCGTTGCGGTGGCGGCTGCTGAGCGAGCTGGCCACCAGCGACTACCGGGTCCGCGAGCTGGTGGACCTCGTCGGCCAGCCGCAGAACCTGGTCTCCTACCATCTGCGGCTGCTGCGCGGCGGCGGGCTGGTCACGGCGCGGCGCAGCAGCTTCGACGCCCGCGACAGCTACTACCACCTCGACCTTGAGCGCTGCGCGGACGCGCTGACCGCGGCCGGTGCCGCCCTGCATCCGGCACTCGGCCTCGACCCGGCCCCGCCTGCGCCGCACATCGCGTCCGGCTCGCGTCCCGCCGTGCTGTTCACCTGCACGGGCAACAGCGCCCGCTCACCGATCGCCGAAGCCCTCCTGGGCCGCCGCACCGGCGGGCACGTAGAGGTGACCAGCGCGGGCAGCCATCCCAAACAGCAGTTGCATCCGGCGGCCGTGCGGGTGCTTCGCGAGGGTCACGGCATCGACGTCACCGACCGGCGTCCGCGGCACCTGGACACCGTGGCCGGCCGGCGGTTCGACTACGTGATCACCCTGTGCGACAAGGTGCGCGAGGTCTGCCCCGATCTGCCCGGCGGCCCCCGCCGCGTTCACTGGAGCATGCCGGACCCGGCCGTGTCCGGAGGCGGCGAATCCACCTTCGTGCGGACGGCGGCGGAGATCGACACCCGCATCCGCCACCTGCTGCCGCAACTCGTCCAACCATCACGGGAGGCCAAGCAATGACGACACCCGATCAGCTAGCCGGAGTCCGCTACCTCGTCGACGACGTCCAGGCGGCCATCGACTTCTACACCACCCATCTCGGGTTCACGGTGCGCATGAGCGCCGCGCCCGCCTTCGCCGACGTCGTACGCGGGCCGCTGCGGCTGCTCCTCTCCGGACCGCCCAGCTCAGGCGCCCGCGCCACGCCCGACCCCGCCACCCCCGGCCGCAACCGCATCCACCTGATCGTGGACGACCTCGACGCCGAGATCGACCGGCTGCGCACCGCCGGGCTCACCTTCCACAGCGACCTGGTCTCCGGCCCCGGCGGACGGCAGATCCTGATCACCGACCCCGCCGGGAACCTCGTCGAACTGTTCGAACCCGCGCCGGAGAGGACTTCCTGACCCCGTCACGGGAGGTCGGCGGGGGTGGGCCGAGTCGCGGTGCCCAGGACGTGCGGGACGAACGGCAGCGGAACCCGGCTCTCGGGCCAGTCCACGCGCTCCAGGCGCAGGTCGGTGAACCCGGCGCGGCCGATCGCGTCGACGATGTCGGTGCCCAGGTGGCAGCCGCCGTTGAGCACCGGCCACACGGTGGCGTCCAGCACGCGCTGCGCACCGCGCAGCCCGGCGCCCTCGGCGCGGACGTGCTCGAACACATGCAGGCGCCCGCCGGGCCGCAGGACGCGGAGCATCTCCGCCAGCGCGGCTTTCCGGTCCCGTACCGAGCACAGCATCATGCAGGCCACCACGGCATCGAAGTCGGCGTCCGGGCGGCCAGATGCTCGGCGACCCCGTCCCTGACAACGACCGGGACCCCGGCGTCCGCCGCCGCCCGCTCGGCCAGGGCCCGCAGGAGGGGCTCGGGCTCCACGGCCACCACTTCGGTCACCTGCGGCGGGTAGTGGGCGAAGTTGGCGCCCGCGCCGGCGCCGACTTCCAGAACCCGTCCGGTGGCCGAGGCCAGCAGCGCCCGGCGGTGCTCGGTGACGCCGCCCTTGTCCATGGCCGGGCTGACGCGGGCATAGAAGCGGGCGAACAGCGGATGGCCCCGCCGGACGCTCGGGGCCGTGGTGTGCTCCATGGGGTGCCGTCTCCTTCTACCTGCCGGATACGGGGACTATGCTCATATCGGGAGGTTACAACATAGTGAAGTCCATACACAATGATGCTGGTTCCGATTCTGTGGACGAGGCCGGGGCGGAGCACGCGCTGGAGAAGCTGTTCGCGCTGGCGGTGGTGACACACCAGTTCATGGAGGCCGGGCTGGCCGCGCGCGGGCTTTCGAGGGCGCGGGCGTCGGTCCTGTGGAACCTGCACCACGGCGGGCCGATGACCCAGCGGGCACTCGCCGCAGCGATCGGCGTCACCCCCCGCAACGTCACCGGGCTGGTGGACGCGCTGGAAACCGACGGATTCGTCGCCCGCGCACCGCACCCCGCCGACCGGCGGGCCACGCTCGTGGACCTCACCGACCGGGGGCGCGACACCGTCGGGAGCCTCAGCGTCGAGTACGACGAGGGCGCGGTCCGCCTGTTCGACGGCCTCTCCGAGACCCAGCTGGCCGGTTTCGTCGCGACCGTCGACCACCTCCTGGAACGCGTCGCCCAAGAGACCTGCTGAGCCCGGCGTTCTCGCCTCGGTGATGTCGGAGCGCACGACGGTTCGCCGGTCAGACGGTTCGCCGGTCGGACGTGCGGCGGGAGCGGGCCAGTGCCAGCCCGGCGAGGGCCATGCCGACCAGGCTCAACGCGATGGCCACGATCGCCCCGGCTCGCCCGTTGCTGGTGCCGTAACCACCGGCGGAGTTGGCCAGGTGCAGCCCGCCGATGACCAGCCCGGTCAACGACGCGACCCCGGCCGCGATCGCTCCGGTCCGAACATCGCCGGTACGGCGGGTGGCGCGCGCCAGAGCGAGACCGCCGATGGCCACGCCGATCAGCGCCGCCACCCCGGCGACGATGGAGCCCGTCCGCCCCTCGCCGGTGCCGATGCCACCGGCGGCCGGCCCGGTCAGAACGGCTTCGGCCACGGTGTACACGAATGGGACTGCCATGAGGTGCCCTTCCCCTCTTGCGGATGAACGTGGCCCGATCATGTCCGCCGGGCCCGCCGCCGGTCGTCGTCCGGACGCAGTCAGTTCGCGCTACCGCCGACGGCACACCCGGCCACCGCGCACGCCGCAGGCGCCGCGAAAGTACCGCGTGCGCGGTAGACGCCCACTCGTCCGTGAGCAGGAGTCGCACGCGGGGTGACCGCGGCTAGTGTTCGCCTATGAGCACGGGACTGTCCGGTGCCTGGACCAGGGTCAGAGGCTGGGGGATCGCGGTCTGCGTGGCCGCGGTGCTGCTGGTCACCGCGCTGGTCGGGGATCACCCCGCCACGGACCTCGGCGTAGTCGGCTACGCGCTGGTGGTGCTGAGCGGCCTGGCGCTGGCCGCCGCCCGCCGGGCCCCGGTTCCGGTCCTGGCCGTCACCGGGCTGTGCGCGCTCGGCTACCAGGCGATCGGCTTCGAGGTGCCCGCCGTCGCGTACCTGTTCGCGGTCTACGCCGCCGTCCGCGCGGGGCACCGGATCATCACGGCGGCGGCCAGCGTCGCCCTGCTGGCCGCCCTCCCGCTCGCGATCATGGTCTCCCCGCTGGACGGGTCGGCGGGGGAGGCGTTCGCGCAGGCCCGGGGCGTCCTCGAAGTGGCCTGGCTGATCGCCGCCGGCGCCGCGGGCGAGGCGCTGCGGCAGGCCGAGCGGCGGGCGGACGAGGCCGAGCGCACCCGGGAGGAGACCGCCCGGCTGCGCGCCACCGAGGAACGGCTGCACATCGCGCGGGAGCTGCACGATTCGCTCACCCACCAGATCTCGATCATCAAGGTGCAGGCCGGCGTCGCCGTCCACCTGGCCCGCAAGCGCGGCGAGCACGTACCGGAGGCGCTGCTGGCGATCCAGGAGGCCGGCCGGGAGGCGAACCGCGAACTGCGAGCGACCCTGGACACCCTGCGCGACGACGCCGCAACCCCGTCGCACGGCCTCGATCACGTCCCGGACCTGGTGGAACGGGCCCGGGGGACGGGCCTGAACACGACGCTGATGATCGAAGGGCAACGGCACCACGTGCCGGTCGCGGTGGACCGGACCGCCTACCGGATCGTCCAGGAGGCGCTCACCAACACCGCCCGCCACGCCGCCGCGGACACGGCGTCGATCCGGATCGACTACCGCCCGGACGCCCTCGCCATAAGCGTCGATGACGACGGCAAGGCCACGCCGGGCACCGCGCCGGTGCCCGGCGCCGGGCTCCTCGGAATGCGCGAACGCGTCACGGCCCTCGGCGGGCGCCTGCGCGCGGAACCGCGCAGCGAGGGCGGCTTCAGCGTCCAGGCCGAGTTCCCCGTGGGCCGGCCGTCGTGATCCGCGTCCTGCTGTGCGACGACCAGTCGCTCCTCCGAGGGGGATTCCGGGCGCTGCTCGACGCCGAGGACGACATCGAGGTGGTCGCCGAAGCCGCCGACGGCGAGGAGGGCCTGGCGCTCATCGGCGAGCACCTGCCCGACATCGCGCTCATCGACATCCAGATGCCGGTCATGGACGGCATAGAGACCACCCGGCGCATCGCCGCGGACCCGGCCCTGGCCGGGGTGCACGTCGTCATCCTGACCAACTACGGCTTCGACGAGTACGTCTTCAACGCGCTGCGCGCCGGCGCGGCCGGATTCCTGGTCAAGGACATCGAGCCGGAAGACCTGCTTCACTCCGTACGCGTCGCCGCCCGGGGCGACGCGCTGCTCGCGCCGTCGATCACCAGGAAGCTGATCGACCGGTACGTCTCCCAGCCGCTCGGCACGGGTGTCGGCGCGGGCCCCGGCACGGGCCTGAAGGAGCTGACCAACCGTGAACGCGAGGCCGTCGCCCTCGCCGCGCAGGGCCTGTCCAACGACCAGATCGCCGGCCGTATGGTGATCAGCCCGGTGACGGCGAAGACCCACATCAACCGGGCCATGATGAAGCTCCAGGCCCGCGACCGCGCCCAGCTCGTGGTCCTCGCCTACGAATCCGGCCTGGTGACCCCGCGCCGGGCCTGAAACCGCCGGACGATTCTGTACAGTCGCCCGGTGCGTCGAATTCTGCGAACCGACAGGCTGGTGCTGCGTCGCTGGGAAGCGGGCGACCGGGAGGCTTTCGCCGCCCTCAACGCCGATCCCGAGGTCATGGAGCATTTCCCCGCCCCGCTGACCCGTGTGGAGAGCGACGCCATGGTCAACGGGATCGAAGCCCGCTTCGAAGAGGATGGCTTCGGCTTCTGGGCCCTGGAAACCGCTGACACCAACCGGTTCATCGGATTCACCGGCTTGGGGGTCGTGCGTTTCGACGCGCCGTTCACGCCCGCGGTGGAGATCGGCTGGCGGCTCGCCCGCTCCGCCTGGGGCCACGGATACGCCGCCGAGGCCGCCCGCCGCGCTCTGCGCTTCGCGTTCGACGACGCTCACCTCGACGAGGTGGTCTCTTTCACCAGCACGACCAATCTCAAATCCCAGGCCGTCATGAAGCGGATCGGCATGACCCACGACACCGCCGACGACTTCGACCATCCGCTCGTCGCTGACGGCCACCGCCTGAAAAGGCACGTGCTGTGGCGGAGGACCGCCGCCGCGTGGCACCTCGACCACGCCGGATAGCCGGAGATCTCGGGCCGTCCGGAAACCGGTTTGGTATCGGCCGAACTCCCTCCTAGCCTGGGCCGTGATGATCGACAACAGTGCCGGGGCGCGTCTCGCCGGACCCGCGGACCTGCCCGCCATCGCCGACACCCTGGCGGACGCGTTCGCCGACTATCCCTGGACCCGCTGGACCGTCGCCGCCGACGACCACCCGCGCCGCCTGCGCGCACTCCAGCTCTACTTCACCGAACGCGTCGGCCTTCCCTACGGCCGCGTCTGGACCGCCGGCGGCAACGCCGCCGTGGCCGTGTGGACGACGCCCGGCACCGACGTCCCGCCCGAGGTGTTCACCAACTCCGAGCTCGCCGCCCTCTACGGCGACCGCGCCGCGCACGCCATCGAGGCCGAGGAGTTCCTCGCGCCCTACCGCCCGTCCGAGCCCTCCTGGTTCCTGGCCACCATCGGCGTCCGCCACGACCACCAGGGACGCGGTCTCGGCCGCGCCGTCCTGGCTCCGGGTCTCGCCGAAGCCGACCGGACCGGCCATGACGCCTACCTGGAGACCGCCGACGAACGCAACGTCCGGTTCTACGCGCGGTCCGGCTTCGAGGTCGTCGCGGACGTCCACCTGCCCGGCGGCGGCCCCCGCACCTGGTGCATGACCCGCCGCCCCGACCCCGCCGGGACCGGCTAGGCACCGTCCTCCCCGGGGACATCCGGCATTCGGGTTGCCGGTCGGGGCCCGGCACCGCAGTCTGAGTCGCATGATCGAGAAGGTGCGGCGGCGGGGCGGGATCGCGGTGGTGTGGTGCGCGGTGCTCCTGTCCTTGGTCATCGGCTCGGCCGCGGTGCAGATCGCGGGACGTTCGGACACCGGCGCCCGTCCCGTCCAGGCGCCCGTTGTGGTGATCGGCGTCGCCGGGCTGGCCTGGGGCGACATCCGCGCGGACCAGACCCCGCACCTGTGGCGCCTGCTGAGCGGCGGCGCCGCCACCGGCGCCGCGACGGTGCGCACCACCGGCGGCTCCGCCTGCGCGTCCGACGGCTGGCTGTCCCTGTCCGCCGGGCAGGCCGGCGTGGGACCCCGGACGGACGACGAGGAATGCGTTCCGCTCCCGGCGGTGCGCAAGATCGACGGGGACATGCGCGTGGACCGCTGGGCCCGGCTCGTGGAGGCCCAGGAGCAATCCGAATTCTCGCCGCGTCCGGGAGAACTCGGCCGGGCACTGTCGGAACACGACGGATGCGAGACCGCCGTCGGCCCTGGCGCCGCCATCGCGCTGGCGGGCCCGGACGGCACCGTCGAGCGCTACCGCCCCACCCTGGACGGCACCGCGCTCGACTGCCCGATCACCGTCATCGACGCCGGCCAGGTCGTCGAGTCGGGCTCCGGGCGCCTCGGCTCGCTGGCGAAGATCGACGCCTACGCGGGCGGCGTCCTGGAACGCCTCCCCGCGGACACCACCGTCCTGGTGCAGGGCGTCACCGAACCGCCCGGCGGAACGCCGCATCTCGCGGTCAGCATGGTCGCCGGCCCCGCGACCGCGTCACGTCCGGCGCTGCTCACCGTCACCTCGACCCGCTGGGGCGGAGTCGTCCGCCTCCTCGACATCCCGAGCACCCTCCTGGACGCCGTCGGCGCCCCCGAACCCGCCGAATTCAGTGGCGCCCCGATCTCCCTCGGCCGGACACGCCCCACCGACCCGGACCGGACCGTCCACGAACTGGGTGCCGTCACCACCACCGACCAGACACTCCGCCGCTGGGCCGGCACACTCCTCTTGGCGGTCGCCGCGACCCAACTCGTCCTGTACGCCCTGGCGTGGCGCTTGGCGGGACGCACCAAGCGGCCCTGGAGGCGCCGCTTCATCAACGCGACGGTCGTCCTGTCGGTGCTGCCGGTGTCGGTGTACCTGGTGTCGCTGACCCGCTGGTGGCACAGCCCCTTGCCGGACGTCACGCTCTGGACCGCCTTGGCCCTCACCGTCGCGACCGCGGCCGTCCCGATCCGGCTGCTGCCGCCCCGGCCGCTCTGGCGGGTGCCGATGGCCGTCAGCCTCCTCACCTTCGCCGTCCTGGTGGTGGACGCCGCGACCGGCACCCTCCTGCACCGCGCCAGCCCGTTCGGCCCGTCCGCCCTGTACGGCGGCCGCTACTACGGCTTCGGGAACTCCACCTTCGCCGTCTTCTCCGTCGCCGCCCTGGTCCTGGCCGGGACGGCCGCGGCCGAACTGGCCTCCCGCGGCCGCCGCCGCGCCGCCACCGTCTCCGTGGTGGCCATCGGCGCCGTCGCGGTCGCCGTCGACACCTGGCCCGCCTGGGGAGCGGACGTCGGAGGCGGCCTCGCCCTGATCCCCGGTGTGGCCGTGCTGGCCTTCGCGGTCGCCGGGACCCGCCTGACCCCGGTGCGCCTGCTGGTCGTCGCCGCCTCGGCCGTGACGGTGGTTGCCGCCGTCGGAGTCGCCGACTGGCTGCGCCCCCAGGCCTCCCGCACCCATGCCGGACGGTTCGTCCAGGAGATCCTCGACGGCCAAGCCTGGCAGCTCATAGAGCGCAAAGCGGGCTACGCCCTGGGCTCCCTGGCAGGCGGCCCCTTGGCGTGGGGCACGGCGGCCGTCCTCGTCCTCCTGGTCCTGGCCCTGGCATGGCCCGACCGCTTCTCGCCGCCCTACCTCGACGCGGCCCTCCACGAATGGCCGGCCCTGCGCCCCACCCTCATCGCGGCCCTGACCACCTGCACGGTCGGCGCCGTGGTGAACGACTACGGCATCCGCCTGATCACCTTCGGCCTGATCACCCTGCTCCCCCTACTGGCCCTGACCTGCGCCCGCGCGTCCCAGCGGAACACCACCACCTCCGCCCGACCACAAGGGCCGCACACCTCCCGGGATGCCACGAGGTGACCTGCCGGTCACCATGGTGACCTCCACCGTCGCGGCGAAGCCGTCACCTGGGCACCGAGGGCTCACAGCCTGGGCAGGACCTCGGTTTCGAGGAGGCGCAGGCTGTCCCAGGCGACCTCCGGCGGGATGCCGCCCATCATCGGGTGCATCAGCCCGATGGCCAGCGGCCCCCGCTCGGCCAGCTCGGCGACGAGATCGTCCGGACGCAGCACGCGGTACTGCCCGGAGGCGCGCACATCGGCGACCGAGTCCGCCCGCCGGTACACGTCGGCCGTGCCCGGACCGGACTCGTGGAGCCACCGGCCGTAGGCGTTGCTCTCGTACACGGCGTGGGGGCCGATGCGCCGCCACCCCTCTTCGACGTCGTGCGCCAGATGCACGAAGCCGGTGTCGCCGCCGAGGTAGGGGCCGGGGTCCGGGCGGCCGAGCCGGATCGTCTCGTCCCGGTAGAACGCCCAGATCCCGGCGTCGGCGGCCATGAAGCCGACGCCGAGCCGGGCCGCGCGCCGCGCGGCGCCTTCGGAGCTGCCGCCGAGTTCCAGGGGCGGACCGCCCGGAGTGCACGGCGCCGGGGTCACGCTGATCGTGCTGCCGCGGTGCTCGAACGGCCGTCCCGACCAGGCATCGCGCAGCACCGTGACGGCCTCGACCGTCCGGCGGACCCTGTCCTTGATGTCGACGGCGAACATGTCGAACTCCGACGGGACGTAGCCGGCGCCGACGACCAGGTCGAGCCTTCCGCGGGACAGGTTGTCGACGACGGCGGCGTCCTCGGCCAGCCGGACCGGATCGTGGAAGGCCGCGACGAGAGCGGCGACGCGGATCCGCACGCGCTTCGTGCGCGCGGCCATCGCGGCCGCCATCGTCAGGGCGCTCGGCAGGTAGCCGTCCTCCGAACCATGGTGCTCGGACAGGACGATGGTGTAGAAACCCATGCGATCCGCCCATTCGGCCATGTCGAGGGCGGCCTCGTAGCGGTCGGCCATGCTCGTCCCCGCCTCGGCCGGATTCCGCATGTCGAAACGCATCACGAAGAACGCCACGGCGCCCCCTCCCACGGAATCCGACTGCCCCAGATCCAGGGCCGCACCAATCTAGGCAGCTGATCAGACAGCCGTCCAGCGGCGGCCGGGGCGACGCGTGCGGGCCGGTGCTCGCCGGGTCACTTCGTGTCGAACAGGTTCGGTTGGCCTGCCTGGAAGCGGCGGGCGTCGATCTCCTTGAGGCCGTCGAGTTCGGGTGGCTGGTACAGGGGCCACACCTGGACCTGCTCGGCGGGGGAGTCGGCCGCGTCCAGCAGGGCGTTGACCGCCGCGCGGCCGGACTCGTTGGCGCCCTCCATGGTGGCCAGGTCGACGCCGGTGCGGACGTAGTCGCCCGCCATGAACAGGTTCGGGATCTCCGTCCGGGGGTGCGGCCGCTTCGCCCAGCTTCCGACCGTGTTGACCATGAGGGGCTCGGCGTTGGAATTGCGCCCGGCGGACGCGTCCCAGCTGATCGCCGGGTCGAGGAACCACGAGTGGACGAGGTCGTCGGGGAGGACGGAGCGGCCCGTGTCCTCCAGGTGGTCCTTCATCTGCGCCCACGCCTCCTCGGCGACCTGGGCGGGGCTGCACTGCTTGGCCGGCTTGCCGTAAACGATCCCCGGGGTGTCCCAGTCGGAGATGTCCAGCGACAGGGAGTCGAGGACGTTCCCGTCGCCGTATTCGGCGGGGATGTCCCTGTCCCACAGCTTGCTCTGCAGGACGGCGGTGAGCTGCCACGGCGAGTCCATGAAGTTGACCTCTTCGGGGATGCCGTCCGGGGTGCGGCGCAGGAAGAACTGGAGGCCGTTCATCCACTCGGTGTGCAGGTCCTTGATCGACTCCAGCCCGGGGTCGAGGGCCAGGACGGCGGGAGACAGCAGCGCCCGCGCCCGCTCGACCGGCATCGCGCTGACGAACCAGTCGGCGGCGGCGCTGCGGCGGCGGCCCGCCGCGTCCACCAGCCGGACGGACCGGACGCGGCCGGACGCGATCTCCAGGGCCTCGACCGTCTGCCCGACCTCGAACCGCACCCCGCGATCGCGCAGATGACTCACCCAGGGGTCGATCCACGCCTCATTGGTGGGCGCGTTGAGCATCCGGGCCAGGCCGCCGTCGGCGCCCAGGCCGATGCCCGACAGCAGGAACGCCTGGCCCATGGCTCCGACCGTCTTGGTGCTGGCGACCTTCTCCTTGACGGCGACCAGCCCGCGCGTCAGGAACCGCGCCACGATGGCCCGGTAGTCCTCGGACTTGCCCTCCGCCTGCACGTAGTCCCACCAGGTGACGTTCTCCCACTGCCCCAGGCGCCGTTCTTCGCTGCTGGTCACGTAGACGATGAAGCGGTTGACGAACAGGCCGATCTCCTCCGGCGGGAGGGCGCCCGCCTGCTCGACGAGACCCGTCAGCGTCTCCGCCAGCACCGCCAGGTCCAGCCCGCCGCCGTCCGGGCCGGTCAGCTCGGGCACGATGATGTCGGAGCGGCCGCCGTTGCGGGAGATCCGCGTCGACGACAGCGGGAACATGTTGTCGTGGACGCCGTTGGCGTTGCCCGGGAACGGGGTCCGCCGCATCGAGTCGGGGACGTTCCGGTAGAAGCCGGGGAAGAACCGGAAACCGTGCTCGCCCGGCAGATCCTTCCGCCCGCCCTTGCCGGTGCCCTCGACCGGGATGCTCCGGGCCTTCCCGCCGAGCGCCTTCCGTTCGAAGACCGTGACGTCGAAGCCGCGCTCGACCAGCTCGTGGGCGGCGGCCAGGCCGGACATGCCGCCGCCCAGCACGGCCACCTTCCGTTTCCGCCCCGGCGCCGCATGGGCGGACGGGACGGGCAGCAGCGCGGCCGCGCCGGCCGCCGCCGCGCCGTACAGCATCCGCCGCCGGGTGATGCCGTCGTGTGCCGGGTGCTCGTCGGGCAGGGGCATGATCGCCGTCCTCGTGGGGTGGTGGGAGTGCGGGCGAGGGTCGCGGGTCAGGAGCGGGGCACCCGCGCCATCAGGGTCCGGATGTGCTCGATGAGGCCGATGGAGCCGGGGACGGTGCGGCCCAGCGATTCGGGGAGCGCGAGCAGGCCGACGTCCAGGATGAACGGGTCGGTGACGTGGAAGCTCCTGCTCAGCCCCGGCCGCTCCCCGATGAGGCCCTCGGGCGTCGCGAGGAGGGAGGACTCGCAGGTCGCCGTGGTCGTCTGCGGGTAGCTGAACAGGCCGGAGACCCGCCAGTCCGACAGTTCCAGCTCGCTCATGCAGCCGTAGGTCTCCTGCTCCGTCACCCGTCCCACGACGCCCTGCCAGGTCCCGTCGCCCTTCACCACACCGCCGAGAAGGGTGGCCGTGCCGTCCGGCTCGTGGGAGACGCCCCACTCCCAGCCGGAGTAGCTCTGGTCGAGGACGTTGAAGTTGCCCCAGTTGTGGTCGTGGTAGCCGCGCCACCCGTCCACGCTGATGGGGGACGACGATCCGGGCGGCTGGAGCCAGCCGTTCACGTGGCTGGTGGCGACCGGCGACGTCCAGTACATCGTCTGGCCGTTGTCGTACTCGATCGGCCCGCCGGTCACTCCGGGCAGCGCGTCGTCGAACCAGATGTCGGCTTTGGCGAAGAGCCCGTGCCACGTCAGGTGGTAGGCGCCGCGCTCCTCGTCGTAGACCAGGTCACCGGCGCTGCTGCGGACGACGGGGCCGTCGGCCGCGGTCACATCGAAGGCCGGCTCGGGGAGCACGAGCTTCTGCCCCTCCTCCGGATACCAGAAGATCACCGCGGTCGGGACCGGCTCGGTGAACAGCATCGCGATGAACGTCCGCTTGGTCTCCGGGTCCATGACGTGCGTGTACCACCACTCGGTGGCCGAGCCAGGGTGCGGCCCGTCGTCGCGGGGCTCGGCGAGCTTGCCGGGCACCTGCGTGAGGTCCGAGCGGGTGATGTCGGTGCGCGGGATCCACGAGCCGGGATCGTCCCCGCCGCCGGCGCGGGCGGGCCGGCCGGTCACGGCGGCGACCAGGGAGGTGAAGGCCAGCAGCAGCGCCAGCAGGACTGCGAGTTTCCGGCGGACGGTGTCGTGACGTACCACGTTGAGCCTCCTCGGCCGAGCCCCCCGTGACGTCCGGCCCCTGGGGTGGAGCCGTGGACCGAGTGTGATTCGGTCGCCGGATGCTGTCAAGCACTCTGTCGACACACTGTCCGACAACGGCCGGACGCGGGTACGCTGCCGCCATGTCCTCCACCACACGGCCGCGCCGCAAGGTGCGCGAACGGCGCGACGACGTCCGGCACCGCGTGCTGCGGACGGCCGCCGAGATGATGGCCGACGGGACCCCGTACACCGAGCTGCCCGTCCAGCGCATCGCCGAGCGCGCCGACGTGGCACGGTCCACGTTCTACCTGCACTTTCCCGACAAGAGCCGGCTGCTCATCGCGCTGGCCGAGGAGGCGGTCGAGGGGCTGTTCGGCGAGGCCGTCACCTGGTGGCGGGCCGACCACGCGGACGGCGTCGAGGGCGTCGCGCACGCCATGCGGCAGATGATCGCCGCCTACCGGGAGCACCGCCGCGTCCTCGCCGCCCTGTCCGAGGTCGCCGGGTACGACCCGGACGTCGCGGCCTTCTGGCGGGACCGCAGGCGGCGGTTCACCGACGTCGTGCGGGAACGGCTCGACGCGGAGCAGCGGGCGGGCGCCGTCGACCCCGGGATGGACGTCCCGACGACCGCCCAGGTGCTCACAGGGATGGTGGAGCAGGCGATCCAGGCGCGCTGCCGCCACGACGAGGGGCCGGGGGACGAGCGGGTCGCCCGCAGCCTCGCCCGCGCGATCTGGCTGACGGTCTACGGAGTGCCCGCGCCCCCGCCTTGATCTGGACAACTGTCCAGACTAAAGTCCGCGTATCGCGAAGCGGCCGGGCCGACGCCCCTGACCCGAGGAACCGCCCATGGACGAACTCCCCGAACTGGGCTTCTACGGACTGGCCGGGCATTCGGCCACCCCCCGTGACCTGCTCGCCGAGATCACCGAAGGCGAGCGCCTGGGCCTCGGCGCGGCCTTCCTGTCCGAACGCTTCACGACCAAGGAGGCCGCGACGCTCTCCGGCGCCGCCGCCGCGGTCAGCGAGCGGATCGGCATCGCCACCGCCGCGACCAACCACAACACCCGGCACCCCCTGCTGACCGCCACCTTCGCCACGACGATGCACCGCCTGTCCGGCGGCCGCTTCGCCCTCGGCCTCGGACGCGGCTTCGACATGCTCTTCGACGTCATGGGCCTGCCCCGCGTCACCTCCGCGCAGCTCGAAGACGTCACCGGCATCCTGCGCCGCCTGTGGCGCGGCGAGGTGGTGGCGGCGCACGACGGCCCCGCCGGAAACTTCCCCTTCCTCCACCAGGACCCGTCCTTCGACGAGGACATCCCGATCATCCTCACCGCGATGGGGGAGCGGACCCTGGAGTTCGCCGGGCGGATCGCCGACGGCGTCGTCCTGCACACCTTCTTCACCGACGAGACCCTGGCCAGGTCCGTCGCGACCATCCGCCGCGGAGCGGCCGAAGCCGGCCGCGAGCCCGCGTCCGTCCGCGTCTGGTCCGTGCTGGCCACGGTCGGCGACCACCTCGACGAGGAGCTCCGCCTCCGCAAACTGGTCGGCCGCCTGGCCACCTACCTGCAGGGATACGGCGACCTCCTGGTGCGCGTCAACGGATGGGACCCCGCCGTCCTGGCCCGCTTCCGCGCCGACGACCTGGTCGCGGGCTACCCCGGCGCCTTCGACGCGGTCGGGACCACGCAGGAGCTGAACCACGTCGCCGAACTGCTCCCGGACGAATGGCTCGCCGCGTCCGCGACCGGCACCCCCGACCGGTGCGCGGCCCGCGTCCTCGACCAGTTCAAAGCGGGCGCGGACGGCGTCATCCTGCACGGCGCGACCCCGGCCGAGCTGGCGCCCGTACTCGACGCCTACCGCCTCGTCCGCCCGCCGGGCCTCGACGATCTTCCCCGCAACCCGGGCCGGAGCCGGTGAAGATCATCTCGGAGCCGGAGGAGCTGACCGCCTCCTGGCTCGGCGAGGTGCTCGGCGCCCAGGTCGACACGGTGGACGTGCAGGCCATCGGCACCGGCCAGATCGGTTCGTGTTTCCGGCTGACCCTGACCGGCGACGGCGTGCCCGCCGCGCTGGTGGCCAAGCTCCCCATCGCCGACCCCGCCGCCCGCGCCTTCCTCGGCGGCGCCTACCGTACCGAGCTGCTCTTCTACCGGGACATCGCGGACACCGTCACCATCCGGGCCCCGCACTGCCACCACGCCGCCATCGACCCGGAGACCTTCGACTTCGTCCTCCTCCTGGACGACCTCTCGCCGGCGATCCAAGGCGACCAGCTGACCGGCTGCGGCATCCGGCAAGCCGACGGCTGCGTGCTCGCCCTGGCCGGCCTGCACGGCCCCCGCTGGTGCGACGCGTCCCTCCTGGACATCGACGGCCTCCACCACAACACCGAGGCCGACGCGGACGCCCTCGCCGAGGGATACGCCCCCGCCGTCGAGATCTTCATCGAGCGCTTCACCGGCCGCCTCCACCCCGCCGACCAGGACACCCTCCGCCGGACCACCGAGACCATCGGCCCCTGGCTCCTGGCCCGCGCCGACCGCTTCGGCCTCGTCCACGGCGACTACCGCCTGGACAACCTGCTCTTCCCGCCGGACGGCGCCGGCGCGACCACGGTCGACTGGCAGACCCTCACCATCGGCCTCCCCGCCCGCGACCTTTCCTACTTCCTGGCCACCAGCCTCACCACCGAAGCCCGCCGCACCCACGAACGCGACCTCGTCACCCGCTACCACGAGGCGCTCCTCACCCACGGCGTCACCGACTACCCGCTAGACCTCTGCTGGGACGACTACCGGTTCGCCCTCTTGCAGGGCCCCCTCATCACCGTCCTGGGCTGCGCCTACGGCAACCCCACCGAACGCGGTGACGCCATGTTCCTCACCATGGCCACCCGAGCCTGCGCCGCCATCCGCGACCTCGAAGCACTGACCTGACGCGAACCTTCTCTTCCCCGAGAACCGACGCCGCCGTATGGCGGGTTCCGGTCATTCGGTGGACCTGGTCGGGTTTGTCCGTCCGCGTGGATAGCCTGCGGTGAAACGCGTGTTCCGCGTGGTTCCGTGTGGTCCGGTGGGCCGAGCCGAGCCCGTCGTTCGGATGGTGGCGGATGGTGGCGGGTGGGGGAGGACGGTCATGGGTGAGGAGACGGCCGGCGGGGACGTCGTCGGGCGGGTGCTGGGGACGCAGTCGGCGACGCCGCTGTCGTTCTGGGTCGGGCTGGAGCCCGGCACGGTCGTCCAGCTCGACGAGGTGATCGCCGCGCGGCGGGAGGTGCCGGGGCGGGGCGAGGTGCTGATCGCGGGGGTCGTCACGAGCGTGGAGGCCAGGCACGAGGGCGCCGCCTACGACTCGGACGTGTTCCTGATCGTCCAGGGGGTGCTGCCCGCGGCGGTGGTCGAGTCGGCCGAGGTCACGGTGACGCGGGTCGAGCCCGAGGTGTACGTGCCGCCGCTGCCCGGCTCGGCGGCGCGCCGGGCGGGCGCGCAGGACCGGGAGCGGGCGCTGTACTTCGACGTGATGGAGCGGCGGATCCCGGTCGGGCTCGGGCGGGACGGGGAGCCCATCCACGTGAACCTGGAGTTCCTGGACGGGACGCGCGGCGCGCACGTGTCGATCTCCGGGATCTCCGGGGTGGCGACCAAGACGTCGTTCGCCACCTTCCTGCTCTACTCGATCTTCAACTCGGGGGCGCTGGGCGCGGAGGCGCACAACACCAAGGCGCTGATCTTCTCCGTGAAGGGCGAGGACCTGCTCTTCCTCGACCACGCCAACACCCGGCTGGACGACACCGCGCGGGCCGCGTACCGGCGGCTGGGGCTGCAGCCGGGGCCGTTCGGCAGCGTGCACGTGTTCGCGCCGCCGCGGCCCGGCGACCCCAACGGGACGCCGCACGTGTCGGCGCGCACCCAGGACGTCAGCCCCTTCTACTGGACGCTCGCCGAGTTCTGCCAAGACGAACTGCTGCGCTACGTGTTCGCCGACACCGAGGACGAGCGGTCGCAGTACACGATGCTGATCGGGCAGGTCGCGGCCAGGCTCGCCCGCGACGCCGAACCCGTGGGGGACGGCGGGGCCGTCAAGGTCGGCGACGGCGGGCAGGTGTGCCGCACCTACGACGATCTCGTGCGGTTCATCGAGGAGACGCTGACGGACGAGGACTCCCGCCGCGCCTGGGGCGCGCAGCTGATGGGCCTCGGCACCGTCAACGCGTTCCTGCGGCGGCTCCGGTCGTCGGTGCGGCCCCTGTCGCCGGTCCTGCGCGGCGACCTCCCGGAGAGGGACGGCCGGTCGATCAGCACGTCCGCCGCGCAGGTCACCGTGGTGGACCTGCACAACCTGCCCGAACGCGCCCAGCGGTTCGTCGTCGGGGTGGTGCTGCGCGGCGAGTTCGCGCGCAAGGAGAGCACCGGCAGCGCGCGGCCGCTGCTGTTCGTGGTGCTGGACGAGCTGAACAAGTACGCCCCGCGCGAGGGCGACTCCCCGATCAAGGAGATCCTGCTGGACGTCGCCGAGCGCGGCCGCTCCCTCGGGGTGATCCTCATCGGCGCTCAGCAGACGGCGTCGGAGGTCGAGCGCCGCATCGTCGCGAACTGCGCGGTGCGGGTGGCCGGGCGGCTGGACGCGGCGGAGGCGTCCCGGGGCGAGTACGGGTGGCTGCCGCCGGCGGCGCGGGCCCGCGCCACGATCGCCAAGCCGGGGACGATGTTCGTCGGGCAGCCCGAGCTGCCGGTGCCGCTCGCCGTGGAGTTCCCGTTCCCCGCCTGGGCGACGCGTCCCGCCGAGGCGGCCCCGCGCGATCCGGCGCGCTCCGGAGAGGCCGCGCGTTCCGGGCCGCCCCGCGACCCGTTCGACGGCCTCGGCGGAGACGACGACGAGGTACCCCCCTTCTGATCCACCCCTTCTGATCCACCGGGAGCGGACATGAAGTTCCTGCACACCGCCGACTGGCACGTCGGCAAGGTGCTCCGGGGCCGGTCACGGTCCGAGGAGCACGCGAAGGTGCTGGGCGAGCTGGTCGAGGTCGCCCGGGAGGAGGACGTCGACGCGGTCATCGTGGCCGGGGACGTCTTCGACGGCGCGGTCCCGACGCCGCCCTCGCAGGCGCTGGTGATGAAGACGCTGATGGCGCTCCAGGAGGGCGGCCGGGAGGTGGTCGTCCTCGCGGGCAACCACGACGATCCGCGGCTCCTGGACGACGTGTACCGGCCGGTGCTCCGGCAGCTCGGCATCCGGATCATCGGGAGGTTCCGGCGGCCGGACGCGGGCGGCCTGCTGTCCTGGACGGCCCGGACCGGGGAGCCGGTCAGGCTCGCCGCCATGCCGTTCCTGTCGCAGCGCTACGTCGTCCGGGCCCTGGAGGCGCTCACCGGCACGCCCGACCAGCACAACCGCGACTACGCCCACCGGTTCGGGCGGCTCGCCGGGGCGCTGACGGAGGGCTTCACCGCCGACACCGTCAACCTGATCGCCGCGCACGGCACGCTGCCGGGCGGCAGGCTCGGCGGCGGCGAGCGGGAGGCGCAGACGATCTTCTCCTACTACTTCGAGTCGTCGGCGTTCCCGCCGACCGCCCACTACGCCGCGCTCGGCCACCTGCACCGGCGGCAGGAGATGCCCGGCCCGTGCCCCATCTGGTACAGCGGCTCCCCGATCGCCGTCGACTTCGGGGAGGAGCACAACACGCCGGGCGCGCTGGTCGTCGACGTCGCGCCGGGGCGCCCCGCCGACGTGCGGGAGGTGACGCTGGGCAGCGCCCGCGTCCTGCGCACGGTCAGCGGCTCGCTGGACGAGCTGGAGGCGATGGCGGACGGCCTCGGCGACGCCTGGCTGCGCGTCGTGGTCGCCGAGAAGCCGCGCGCCGGGCTCGCCGACGACGTGCGGGAGATCCTCCCCGACGCGCTCACCGTCGACATCGACGACGCGTTCCGGCCCACCTCCGCGCCCCGGCGCGCGGCGGCCGCCGCCCAAGAGCCTCCCACGCCGCGCCAACTGTTCCGCACCTACCTCAAGGAGCAGGGCCACGAGGACGGGCAGGTCGAGGCGCTGTTCGACCGGCTGTACGACGAACTGGACAGGAATGGGGAGGGGGACGGCTGATGCGTCCGCTGTGCGTCCACATGGACAACTTCTGCAGCTACCGGACCCCGACCTCCGTCCACCTGCACGACGTGGACTACTTCGTCCTGGTCGGCCCCACGGGTTCGGGCAAGAGCACCGTCATCGACGCGATCTGCTTCGCCCTGTACGGCTCGGTGCCGCGGTGGGGCAAGGAGAACGTGATCCGGCTGGCTCTGGCGCCGTCCGCCAACTCCGGCAAGGTCGCGCTCGTCTTCGAGTCGGCGGGCCGCCGCTACGGGGCCGTCCGGGCGCTGGCCCGCAGCAACCGGGGCGTGGTCACCACCCGGGAGGCGCGCCTGGACGAGCTGGACCCGTCGGTCGATCCGGCGGACGGCATCGAGGAGATGCTGGCGGCGCAGGTCCGGACGATCGCCGACGGCGACGCGGTGACGCCCGCCGTGCAGCGCATCACCGGGCTCGAGTACAAGTTCTTCATGCAGTGCGTCGTGCTCCCGCAGGGCCGGTTCGCGGACTTCCTGCAAGCCGAGCCGAGCAAGCGGCAGGACCTCCTCGTCCAGCTCCTCGACGCGAAGACCTTCGAACTCATCATGCGGCGGGCGGGGGAGGAGGCGAAGGCCGCGACCGCCAGGGCGCAGGCGGCCGGGGCGCAGCGGGCCAAACTGACCGAGGCCGACGAGGCCGCCGAGACCGAGGCCGCGCGGCGGCTGGAGAGCATGAAGGCCCTCGACGGCCGTGTGCGTTCGGCCCTCGACGAGCTTCAGCGAACCGACGGCGAGATCCGCGAGCGGGAAGCGGAGGCGGCCGAGGCGGCGCGTTCGCTCGACGCCCTGACGGCGCTGGCCATGCCCGAGGACGTCCCGACCCTCGCGGACGACCTCGCCGCCGCGAAAGCCGAGGCCGAGCGGCTCGCCCAGGAGGTGGCCCGGCATGAGGCGACCGAGTCCGAAGCCCGCGACAGGCTCGCGGACCTCGGCGATGAGACCGTCCTCCAGATGGCGATCAGCGCCCACCACGACCACACCCGCCTCACGGGCGAGCGGGCGGCCGCCCGGCCCAAGGCCGAAGAGGCCCGCCGAGAAGCCGAAGACGCCGACGCGGACGCCGCCGTCGCCCGCACCAACCTCGAACAGGCCGAGGCCGAGCGGCAGCGCGTTCGTGACGCCGACACCGCGGCCGACCTCGCCCGGCGCCTCACCGCCGGGGAACCCTGCCCGGTCTGCCGGCAGGACGTCACCCACCTGCCGGAACGGCACGACCCGCCCGCTCTCGGCGCCGCGGACCGGAACGTCCAGGCCCGAACCCGCGAACTCGACACGGCCCAGAAGCGGCTCCGGGACCTGGAGCGTGACCTGTCCAGGCGCGAAGCGGACCTCCACGGTCTCGAACGGCAGCTCGGCGATCACGCCGAGCGCCTTCGCGCCCATCCGGACGCGGACGACGTGCGGACGCGCCTCGACGCCATCGCCTCGGCCAGGCAGGAGGCGGACACGGCACGGCAGACCGTGCGCACGACCAGGACCGCCCTGGCCAAGGCGAAGGAACGGCGCACCGCGCTGGACGCCGAGGCCGCAAGAGCGCTCGCGGAACTGGACGGCGCCCGGGACAGCGTGGTCGGCCTCGGCGCCCCGGCGGTCGACCGCGCCGACCTGAACGCCGCCTGGAGGACCCTCCTCGGCTGGCGCGACCAGGAGGCGGAAGGCCGCAGGCGGGCGGCCGAAGCGCTGGAGGACGCGCTCGGCGGCCTGCGGCGCGGGCGGGACGAACGGCGCCGGGCGCTCGCCGCCGAACTGGACGCCCACGAGGTCGCGGCGCCCGCGTCCATCGAGCCCGAGACGGTGCGCGAAGCCGTCCTGAACGCCCGGAACCAGGCCGAGCACCGGCTGGAGCGCGTCAGGCGGGACCGCCGCCTGGCCGAGGAACTGGCCGGAGAGATCCGCACCCACGAGCGGGACGCGCGGGTCGCGAGCGAACTGGCCCGGCACCTGCGCGCCAACAACTTCGAGAACTGGCTGTGCGGCGAGGCCCTGTCGCTGCTGGTCGACACCGCGTCGGGGACGCTGCGGGAGCTGTCGGACGGCCAGTTCGCACTCGTCCTCGACGGCAGGAACGCCATCGAAGTGATCGACTACGCGGAGGCGGGGCTGCGCCGCAGCGTCCGGACGCTGTCCGGCGGCGAGACGTTCCAGGCGTCCCTCGCGCTCGCGCTGGCGCTGTCCGACCAGGTCGCCCGGTTCGGCGGCGGCGCCGCCCGGAGCCTGGACTCGATCTTCCTGGACGAGGGGTTCGGCACCCTCGACCCCGTCACCCTCGACACGGTCGCGACGACGCTCGAACGCCTGACGTCAGGGGGTGACCGTATGGTCGGCATCGTGACCCACGTTCCGGCGCTCGCCGAGCGCGTCCCCGTCCGCTTCGACGTGTCCCGCGACAACACCGGCTCGCATCTGGAGAAGACATCGACGTGACCACGGCACCGCCGGCCGCGACCGGCGCCATCACCATCGACCCCTGGGACCCTGGGTACGCGACCTCGCTGACCGCCGAGGCGATCGGCGAGCTGGACGCCACGTCCGTCCAGCTCGACCTCGACGTGGAGCTGCCGTCCGAGCGCTGGCGCCCGGTCTCCCCTCCGGCGACCGGCCTTCCGGCCGGAGGCCTGATCGTCGCCGACGGGGTGCGCCGGATCGAGGCCCGGGTGTGGGTCGGCGACCCGTCCGGCGGCATGCCCGCGCCCGGGATCGCCGCGTCGTGCGCCGCCGGGCTGGTCCGCTGCGCGCCCGGAGGGCTAGCCGAACTCGCCGAGGTGGACGTGCGCCGCTCGCTGTTCACCCCGTCCCGGCACGCCGCCGACCTGGACACCTGGGCGGGTACGTACACGGCCGCCCGCGCGGGCGGCGGCACCGCCGAACAGCTGTCCCTCGCGCTCCAGCGGCAGCTCACCGACCTGGAGGTGACGCTCGCGACCCGCTACCGGACCGCGTCGGGGCCCGACGACCTGCTCATCGTGGACGGCCCCCTGCGCGGCCGCGCCCACCTGCCGCGCACCGTCGGGTACGTCAAGACCCACCACGCGGCCTACCTGAAGGACCCGCAGACGGACGTCCTCACGGCGTTGCGGCCGGGTCAGCGCACGCCGGTGTTCCTCATGACGACCAGCTGGGCGCGGCACTCCTGGTATCTCCGGCTGCCGACCCCGTCCACCGCGCCCTGGGCGGGCATCGCCCGCTGCGAGGCGGCCGCGGACCTGCCCCGCGACGCGGTGATCGACCTCGCCGACCACAGCGCCGCGATCCTCCCGGGGATGGCCGGGGTCGGCTACAAGGACCCGCGGGCACCGCAGAACCTCGTCCCGATCGGCGGGCTGGAGAAGGTTCTCCGGCACCGGCTGGGCGACCCCGGCCTCCTCTACCGCGCCCTCCGGACCGCCACGCAGGCCCGGAGCGGCTGATTCCGGACCGCCTGGGTTCCGGAGCGTCTGGTTCCGGCGCGCCTGGTTCCGGCGCGCCCGACTAAGGCAGGCGGCCGTCGAGCCAGGTGGGTTCGAGGTCTCCGCCGTCGACCGGGGCCATGCGGCGGAGGACGGTGCGCGCGTCGTCACCGTCGCCCGTGGCGAGGCGCACGGCGATCTTGTCCTCGATGTCCTTCGGCGCGCCCCCGGAGTAGCCGTTGAAGACGCTCGAGAAGACCAGCGTGCGGCCGCCGGGGTCCTTCACGTAGCCGGACAGCCCGGTGACGCCGGTCATCGTGCCCGTCTTGGCGTGGACGTTCCCGGCTGCGGCGGTGTCGCGCATCCGCCCCGCGAGCGTTCCGCCGACCAGCGGGCCGGGCCGCCCGGCGATGGGCAGCGCGTCGTACCAGGTGGGGAACCAGGGCCGCTTCCGGACGTTCCGCAGCAGGGTGCTGAGCTGCGTGGCCGTCGTGTGGTTCCCGCGCGACAGGCCCGATCCGTCCGTCAGGGTCACCTGGGCCGTGTCGACGCCGAGGCGCCCGAGGTAGGCGGTGATCGCGGGCAGCCCGGCCTCCCAGGCGCCCTTGCCCCGCACCTTGCGGCCGATCGCCTTGACCAGGGTCTCGGCCATGACGTTGTTGCTCAGCTTCAGGAACGGCGTGGCGAGCTCCGACAGCGGCATCGAGGTACGGGTGGCGATCTTCTTGACGCCGGCGGGGGTCTTTCCGCGCTCGGTCGTCCCGGCGACCTGGACGCCGTGCGCCTTCAGCGCCTTGCGGAAGACGTCCGCCGCGTACAGCGTCGGCCCCTCGACCGTCCGCAGGACGCTGGTGGGTTGTCCGCCCGCCGGGTGGGAGCCGGTGACGACGATCGTGTTGGAGCCGTTGCTCCGGTCGACCTCGAGGGTGGACGGCGACCCGGGTGCGCCGGTGACGGCCCTGTTGTCGATCTTCACGACGTCGGTGTCCGGGGTGAGCCCGGCACGGACCGGCTCCCCCTTCCGGGCGCCGGGGACGAGGGAGATCTCGATCGAGCCCGCGTCGAAGTCGTCGTTGGGTGAGACCGTGAGCGCGGACGTCTGCCCGGCGTAGGCGTACTGGAGATCCGCGGGGTCCCAGTCGGCCGGGGTCCGCTTCGCGTCGAACCAGGTGTCGTCGGCGACGAGGTCGCCCTTGATCGTGGTGATGCCCTCGGCGGCGACGGCGGCGGCGAGCCGGTCGTACTCGGCGGCCCGCATGGTCGTGTCGCCGGTGCCCTTGAGGTAGAGGTTCCCGCCCTTGACGCCCACCGCCGTGCGGAACCGGTATCCGGGGCCGAGGATGCCGAACGCCGCCGCCGAAGTCTGGAGCTTGTTGTTCGAGGCGGGCGTGACCTGCCCGTCGCCGTTGCGGTCGTAGAGCACCCCGCCCGTCTCGGCGTCCCGGACGACCACGTCCACGGTGGCGCCCTGGAGACGGTCGTCCTGGAGTATCGCGTCCAGATCGTCCGCCAGGTCCCCGGCCGGGGCGGCGTGGGCGGGGACGGCGGCGGCGCCGCCCATGAGCAGACTCGCTCCCAGCAGGACGGAGATCCCGGCGTTTCTGATCATGAGCCGAGTCTAGGAACGCGGCGGCGGCTCCCCAAGCACTTCCGCTGAACCGGCGGCCCCCGGCTCGCCGTTCGGTCAGGTGATCTCAATCACATTAATATACAAACTACCCTTGACGCGCGACACTACTCTGTCTAGCGTTCCTGGCTGTCGAGGTAATCGTCCCGATCGCCCCGCGTGGAGGGAAGGCCTCATGCCCACCAGATCCGAACCCGATCGGGACACCGCCGCCGGCGACGGTGACCCGCTCCTCGACGTCGAGGGTCTCGACGTCGGCTACAACGGTGCGGTACGAGCCTTGCGCGGGGTGTCGCTGCAGGTCCCGCGCGGTGGAGTGGTCGCCGTGCTGGGCGGGAACGGCGCCGGCAAGACCACCCTGCTGCGCGCTGTGTCCGGGTCGCTCGGCTCGGTCGGCGGCGCGATAACCGCGGGGACCGTCCGTTTCGACGGCCGCGACATCGGCGGGCTGCCGGCCGCCGAGATCGTGCGGGCGGGCGTGGCGCAGGTCCCCGAGGGGCGGCGGGTCTTCCGCGACCTCACGGTGGAGGAGAACCTGCGGGCCGGCGGGTTCACCGCGCCGGAACGGGTCAAGCGCGAGTCCCTCGCCCGGGTCTTCGAGCTGTTCCCCGACCTCGCCGGCCGGCGCAGGCAGCGGGCGGGGCTGCTCTCCGGGGGCCAGCAGCAGATGCTCGCCATCGGCCGCGGGCTGATGAGCCGCCCCCGCCTGCTGCTGCTCGACGAGCCCTCGCTCGGCCTCGCGCCGCAGCTGGTCGCGCAGATCGGCGAGATCATCACGGAGATCAACCGGCAGGACACGGCGGTGCTGCTGATCGAGCAGAACGCCGTCATGGGGCTGCGGGTCGCGGGCGGCGCCTACGTCCTGGAGGTGGGGGAGGTGGCCGCGTCCGGACCCGCCGAGGTGCTGGCCGGCACCGACGAGATCCGCAGCCGCTACCTCGGCGGCGGCTCGACCGCGGCCACCGGCGACGCCGACGGCGGCGACGCCGACGGCGACCCTGGCGCCGACCCCGGAACGGACACCGCCGCCACGCCGGACGGCGGGCTGACGGATCTGGCCGCGGCCGTGCACGCGGGCTCCGGCGACCGTGCCGTGCGGGCCGAGGCGCTGCGCGTGGACGGGGTGACCGTCCGGTTCGGCGGCGTCGACGCGCTCTGCGACGTCTCCTTCGAGATCGCGCCCGGCACGGTGCACGCGCTCATCGGCCCGAACGGGGCCGGCAAGTCGACGTGCATCAACGTCCTCGGCGGGGCGTACAAGGTCGCGGCCGGGACGGTCCGCTACGGCGACCGGGTGCTCACCGGGCTGCGGGCGGACCAGATCGCGGGCCTCGGCGTCGCCCGGACCTTCCAGAACATCTCGCTCTCCCTGGACGCCACGGTCGCCGACAACCTGCTCACCGGACGGCACCGGCTGATGCGGTCCGGCGTGCTCGGCGGCGCGCTCGGCCTGCCGCGCGCCCGCCGGGAGGACCGCGAGCACCGCGCCCAGGCCGGGCGGGTCGCCGAGCTGCTCGGCCTCACCGGCCTGCTCGGCCGGTCCGTGCACACCCTCTCCTACGGCGACCGCAAGCGGGTCGAGCTGGGACGTGCGCTGTGCGCCGAGCCGACCCTGCTGCTCCTGGACGAGCCGGTCGCCGGCATGAACCACGAGGAGTCCGCCCGGATGGCCGGGACGATCACGGCGGTGCAGCGCGAACTCGGGATCTCGATCCTGCTCGTCGAGCACGACATGCCGTTCGTGATGGGCCTCGCCGGGCGCGTCACCGTCCTGGACTTCGGCCGCCTCATCGCCGACGGCACGCCCGCCGAGATCCAGCGCGACCCCGCGGTCCTGCGGGCCTACCTCGGGTCGGAGGCCGCATGAGGGAAGAGGGGTGCACGGTATGAGCTATCTGCTGACCCAGCTGGTGAACGGCGTGTCGCTCGGGCTGGTCCTCGGGCTGATCGCGGTGGGCTTCGTGGTCGTCTTCAAGTCCACCGGGGTGCTGAACTTCGCGCACGGATCGGTGCTGCTGCTCGGCGCCTACCTCGTCGCGCGGCTGCACCCGCAGCTCGGGTTCTGGGGCGCCCTCGCGGTCGGGGTGCTGGGCGCGGCCCTGGTCGCGGCACTGATCAACACGCTGCTGGTGCGGCACGTCGCCGAACACGACCCGGGCGTGTTCGCGATCCTGACCATCGGCGTGGACATCCTGCTGCTCACCGAGCTGACCCGGCAGATCGGCAACGACGTCCTCAACATCGGGGCGCCGTGGGGCGCCTCGGTGGTCACGGCTGCGGGGGTCAGCCTCCCGGCGTCCCGGGCGGTCGCGGCGGGCACGGCGCTGGTCCTGTTCGCCGTGCTCGGCGTGCTGGCCGCACGCACCGACTGGGGGATCGCGATGCGCGCGGCGGCGGCCGACCCCGACACCGCGTCGCTGATGGGCATCCGGCTCGGCCGCACCAGCGCGATCGGGTGGGGCCTCGCCGGTGCGCTGGCGGCCGTGGCCGGGGTGTTCCTCACCTCCTACCCGACACCCGGCGTCGAGCCCGGCGTCTCCGTCATCGCCTTCGCCGCCATCCCCGCCTGGGTGCTGGGCGGCTTCGACTCGGTGCCCGGAGCGGTCGTCGGCGGCCTCGTCATCGGCGTCGCGCAGGCGCTCGCCGTGGGCTACGAGTCAGAACTGCACTTCCTCGGCAGCGGCTTCGGCGAGGTCGTCCCCTACGCGGTGATGGTCCTCGTCCTGCTACTGCGCCCGCACGGGCTGCTCGGCCAGAAGGAGGCCATCCGTGTCTGACCAGCCGCCCGCGCCCGGGCTCGCGCGATTCCGGCCGGCGGGGCCGCTCGGGCCGGTGACGCCGACCCGGGCCGCCGGCGCCGTCCTGCTCGTCCTCGCGGTCGCCGGACCGCTGTGGCTCACCGACTTCTGGCTCCAGGCCGGGCTGTTCGCGATGGCCGCCGTGGTCGGGGCGATCGGCCTCACCCTCCTGGTCGGCGTCGCGGGCCAGCTCTCGCTCGGCCACGCGTTCTTCCTCGGCGTCGGCGCCTACACCTACACCCTGCTCGCCGGAGAGCGGGAGGACGGGATGTCGGGCTTCGGGCTGCCGCCGCTGCTCGCCCTCGTCGCCGCCGCGGCGGTGTCGGGCGCGGCGGGCGCCGCGTTCAGCCCCATCGCCGGACGGCTGCGCGGCATCTACCTCGGCCTCGCCTCACTCGGGCTGGTGTTCCTCGGCCGGCACGTCTGGCTCAACGCCGAGGACGTCACCGGCGGGTACAACGGCCGCACCGTCGAGGCGTTCGCGGTGCCCGGGTTCAGCTTCAGCGACGAGAACCCCGAGTACCTCGCGGTGCTCGGGACCGCGTTCGGGGAGCTGCACCGCCTCTGGTACCTGTTCCTCGCCATCGCCCTGCTGGCCGCGTTCTTCGGCCGCGGGATCAAGGCCGGCCGGGCGGGCCGGGCGATGGCCGGCGTCCGCGACGGGGAGACCGCCGCGGCGTCCGTCGGCATCCAGGTCGCCCGGGTCAAGGCCACCGCGTTCACCGTCTCCTCGGTCTACGCGGGCGTCGCCGGCGCCCTGACGGCGCTGGCGTTCGGCCGGATCGCGCCGGACTCGTTCGCGCTGACGGTGTCCATCGACTACCTGGTGATGATCGTGCTGGGCGGGGCCGGCTCGATCGCGGGCGCCTCGGCGGGGGCGGTGTTCGTCTCGGTGCTGCCGCTGCTGCTCGTGCAGTACAGCGCGCAGCTCCCCTTCCTGTCCGCACCCGGCTCCGGTGGTCTCGACGCCGCCACGCTGAGCCGGTTCGTCTACGGCGTCGCGATCGTCGCCGTCCTGATCCTCCTGCGCGGCGGGCTCGCGGGGGCACTGCGCCACGTGGGGGTCCGCACCGGGTGGACGGGTGACCCCGGCCGTTCCGGGGGGCGTGGGGGGTCGTCCCCCCACGAGGACCGGCCCGATCCACGGGTTCCGAACGTTCAAGCCTGAAGGAGACCTCCCCATGACGATCCGTCCCCTCGCCGCGGCGGCGCTGTGCCTGGCGGCGCTCGCGGCATGCAGTACCACCGACCCCAACGCCGGCGAAGGGGGAGGCGACGGCAGCGGGGTCCGCACCGGCAACGGCGTCACCGACTCCGAGATCAAGATCGGCGTGCTCACCGACCTGTCCGGGCCGTTCAAGGCCGGCGCCGCGGTCCAGGTGCAGGAGAAGAAGGCGTACTGGGCGGCCAAGAGCGCGCAGGGCGGCATCTGCGGCCGGAAGATCACGGTCGACGTGCGCGACCACGGCTACAACCCGCAGCGCGCCGTGTCGCTGTACCGGAGCATGTCGCCGGACATCGTGGCGCTCCAGCAGGTCCTCGGCTCGCCCGTCGTCGCGGCGATCCTTCCGCTCGCCGAGAAGGACGACCTCTACGTCGGCGGCATGGGCTGGCCCAGCGTCTCCTTGAAGTACAGGGTCGCGCAGATCCCCGGCACCACCTACAGCATCGAGGCCGCCAACGCCGTTGACTACCTCGTGGACACGCTGAAGGTCCCCGAGGGCAGCACGATCGGGCACGTCTACTTCGAGGGCGACTTCGGCGGCGACTCGCTCGCCGGCGCCGAGCACGCGGCCAAGGAGCGCGGGCTGAAGATCCACCCGATCAAGATCACCCCGCAGGAGTCCGACATGTCCGCCCAGGCGGCGGCGCTGAAGCGGGCGGACGTCAAGGGCGTCATCCTGGGCGCCGCCCCGTCGCAGCTGTCCTCGCTGGCCAGCGTGCTCGCCTCCAACGGCCTGAACGTCCCCCTCATCGGGAACACGCCCACGTTCAACCCCGCGCTGCTGGACACGCCGGCCAGGGAAGGCCTGCTCAAGAACTTCTACACCACGACCACCGTCGCCCCCTACAGCGGAGAGGGCGCCGGGGTGAAGAAGGCCACCGCGATGTTCGAGAAGAACGCGCCGGAAGGGACGAAGGGCTGGGAGGTCCCGCTCGCCTACGGGCAGGCCGAACTGCTCGCCGCGGCGCTGGAGGCGGCGTGCAAGGCCGGTGACCTCACGCCCGAAGGCGTGGTCGACGCGATGCGAAAGACGTCCGACCTGGACACCCAGGGACTGTTCGCCGGGACGCTGAACTACACCGAGGAGGGCCAGCCGCCCACACGCAAGGTGTTCGTCTCCAAGGCGGACCCGGAGGCGCCGGGCGGCCTGAAGACCGTCGACACGGTCGAGGGCCCGAGCGCCGTCAGCTACAAGTTCGAGTGAACGGATCGGCACCGTGACGGTCGCGCTCCAGTGGTCGGAACTGCACGGCCCGCCGAGCCCGCCCCTTGAGGAGGCGGTGGTCGGCGACGTGCTCCGCCGGGCCGCCCGGATGGGACCGGACGACGTCGTCCTGACCAGTCCCGGCCCGGCCGGCCCCGGCCGGGCCGGGCGGGATCCGGCGAGCTGGACGGCGGCGGGACTGCTGGCCGACGCCACCGCCGTGGCGGCGTCGCTGCTGCGCCGCCACCCGCCCGGCACGCGCATCGCGACGTACCTGCACAACGGGCCCGAAGCGGTCCTGCTGCAGTTCGGCGTGGCGCTGGCCGGCATGGTGCTGGTACCGGTCAACCCGAAGGCCCGGCCGGACGAGCTGGCGCACGCGCTCGGCCTGTCGGAGGCCGCCTGCCTGTACGTCGGCGCCGAGGACGCGGACCCGGCCGGGCGGGCCGCGTCCAGGCTGCCGGGGCTCGGCGAGGTGGTGCGCCTGGACGGTGACTGGCGTGCGCTGCGGTGGGGAGGGCCGGCACCGGTCCTCCCGGCGGTAGACCCGGACTCGCCCGCCCAGATCCAGTTCACCTCCGGGACGAGCGGACGCCCCAAGGGTGTGCGGATCCACCACCGCGGCATGGTGGACACCTCCCACGCGTTCGCCCGGCGCATCGGCCTGCCGCCGGGCGGCGCGTGGGTCGACCCGATGCCGCTGTTCCACACCGCGGGCAACGTCCTGGGCGCGATGGGCGCGCTGTGGCAGCGCGCCGAGCACGTCGTACTGCGGTTCGAGCCGGCCGCCGTGCTGGCGGCCGTGGCCGCGCGGCGGGCGACGCTGCTGTCCGCCGCGCCGACGCTGCTGCACCTGCTGATGGGCCACCCGGACTTCGCCGCCACCGCCATGCGCGACCTGCGGGTCGTGTTCACCGGCGGCATGACCCTGACCCCCGCGATGGTCGACACGATCGAGGCGCGCTTCGGCGCGCCGCTGTCGGTCACGTTCGGCATGACCGAGACGTGCGGCTGCGCCCTGCAGACCGCACCGCTGGCCGATGACGCCCAGGCGCGCCGCACCACGGTCGGCACCCCCATCGAGGGCACCGACGTCCGTGTCGTGGACGCCGGCGGCGAGGTCGCCCCCGTCGGCCGGGCCGGGGAGCTCCTGCTGCGCGGCGCGCGGCTGACCCGGGGCTACCACGGCGACCCGGAGGCGACCGCCCGCGCGATCGACCCCGGCGGCTGGCTGCACACCGGCGACCTGGCCGTGATGGACGCCCGCGGCCGGCTGCGCATCGCCGGCCGCCTCAAGGACATGATCAAGACCGGCGGGGAGAACGTCGCGCCGGAGGAGGTCGAGGAGGTCGTCACCGGCCATCCCGGCGTGGCGCGGGCGGCGGTCGTCGGCGTCCCGGACGCCCGGTGGGGCGAGCTGGTGGCCGCCTTCGTCGTCCCCGAGCCCGGCACGGACTTCGACGCGGACGCGGTAGCCGCGTACTGCCGCGAACGGCTCAGCCCGTTCAAGGTGCCGCGGAGCTGGACCGTCGTCGGCGAGCTGCCGCTGACCGCCTCGGCCAAGGTCAAGCGCGCCGAGCTGCGGCGCCGTGCCGCCGCGTCGCGGCGGGACTGACGCGGCGGCACGTCAGGACGGCGCCGCCGTCCGCGCGGCCGTGCGGCGCGGGCCGGCGTCGAGAGGCCCTCGTGCGCTGATCATGCCGTGGGACGTTCGGCCCTTCTCCCGCGTCCGGTATGCGCGCAGACTGGAGGGTAGGAGGGCAGGAACATGAACGGCGTGGAGAGGATTCGACGGCCGCACGTCCTGTTCGGCTACGACGGCACGCAGGAGAACGACGCCGCGTTGCGCTGGGCGGTCGAGGAGGCCCGGCTGCGCGACCTCGACCTCGTGGTCTGCCACTGCTGGCACTGGCCCTACGCGCGCGGCCACGAGGACCCGGACGCTGAAACGATCATGAAGCGGGCGGGGGAGCACCTGCTGGCGCGGGGCGTCCGCCGCGCGCGGGAACTGGGCGCGCCGGGGACGGTGCGGCGGCGCCTGACGCGCGGGCCGGCGAACGAGGCGCTGCTGCGCGCGTCCGGCACGGCGGAGCTGATCGTGATCGGCCCGGACGACTGGCCCGGCGCGGGCGCGACCGCGGTGGAGCTGCCGGCGCGGGCGGAACGGCCGGTGATCGTCGTACCGGGCGGGCGGGAGCGGCCCGGGAAGGTCGTCGCGGGGACCGACGGGACGGCGAGCTGCGAGCCGGTGCTCGGCTTCGCGTTCGAGGAGGCGGCCCTGCGCGGCTGGGACCTGCACGTGGTCCACGGATGCTGGGAGCCGGGGGCGGTGAGCGAGGCGGAGCTGGCCCTGTTCAACGACAGGGAGCTCCTGGAGAAGACGCGCACCGCCGAGCTGGAGGCCAGCGTCGCGCCGTGGCGGGAACGCCACCCGGAGATCGGCATGACGGTGTCGCTCCTGCTGGCGCGGCCGGGCGAGGCGCTCGGGGAGGCGGCGGAGGACGCCGGGCTCCTGGTGCTGGGCGACCGGGGGAGCGGCCCCGGCCGGCTGGGCGCGACCAGCTCGGAGATGCTCCGCCAGGCCTCGTGCCCCGTCGCGATCGTCCCGGGCCGGAGGTCCCGGAACTGACGAATCCAAGCATCTGACCGGGATCCCTTCCGCGCCGCGAGCCCGGAAGCGTGCGGACGACCAAGGAGGCGCATCATGCGCGGTGGCGGCGGTGTCGTCGTGGGATACGACAGGTCCGAGTCGAGTGAGGCGGCGGTGCGCTGGGCGGCTGCGGAGGCGAGGCTGCGTGGCGTGCCGCTGACGGTCGTCCACGCGTGGGACCTGTTCCCGGCCGTCGGCCCCTACTCCGTTCCCGCCGACGATCTGCTGGCGGCGGGAGAGCACATCGTGGCCGAGGGCGGGGCGCACGCCCGTGAGGAGACCGGCGACGTGCACACCGTGATCGGGCGGGGCGGCGCCACGACCGTCCTGATGGAGGCCGCCGCCGGCGCGGACCTGGTCGTGGTGGGCTCGCGCGGACGCGGCGGGTTCGCCGGGCTGGTGCTCGGATCGACGGCCGCGTCGCTGGCGTCGCACGCACCCGCCCCCGTCGTGGTCGTGCGTGACCACCCGGCGGAGGGGCCGGTGGTGGTCGGCGTGGACGGGTCCCCGGCATCGCTGGAGGCCCTCGGCCTGGCGTTCGCGGAGGCGGCCCTGCGCGGCGCCGACGTCGTGGCGCTGGCGGCCTGGCCCCGCGAGGTGGAGGTCGGCCCGGCGCCGCTGGTGGACGCCGAGTCGCTGCGCGAGTTCGCCGGGGAGCGGCTCGCCCGGCTCGTCGCGCCCTGGAGCGAGAAGTACCCCGGCTTGCGGGTCCGGACGGCGGTGCTGACCGGGGAGCCCCGCGAGGTGCTGCTCGACGCCGCCGTGGACGCCGGTCTCCTGGTGGTCGGGTCCCGCGGGCTCGGCGGTTTCCGCAGCATGCTGCTCGGCTCGGTCGGCCAGGCCCTCCTGCACCACGCCTCCAGCCCGGTGCTCGTCGCGCGCCCGCCGCGCGACGCCGGATGACCGACGCCGGATGGCCGATCCCTGATGACCGGTCCCTGATGACCGTGGCCGGTCACCGGGGCGGCGGTCCGGTCACGGCTTGCGGAGGATGCCGCCGTACTCGGTGAGGTCGCGTCCCATCTTGGACGCCCCGGCGAACGCGGACAGCTCCTCCGGGACGGGGGCGAGCGGCGGCTGGTCGGGGTCGGGACGCCAGTTGACGATGTCGATCAGCCCCGGCTCGACGGGCCTCAGGTCGCTCCGGAAGAGCGCGTCGACCTCCGCGCGGCTGCGGCCCCGCCACGGCATGCCGGCGCCGTTCGCGGTGGCGTCCAGCTCGGCGCGGCGCTCGGGATCGTCGCAGACCACCTGGGTGAAGGCCAGGTGGCTGCCGGGGACGGCGCGGTCGATGACGTGGTGCAGGACGCCGGGCGGGTCGTCGGCGTCGAGCAGGTGGTGGCCGATGGACAGGAACAGCACGGCGACGGGCTCGTCGAAGTCGATGAGGCGCTTGACGTCGTCGTGCTCCAGGACGGCCGCCTGGTCGCGCATGTCGGCGGTGATCACCGTGGTGGAGTTGTCGCCGGCCAGCAGCGCGCGGGCGTGCACGAGCACGATGGGGTCGATGTCGACGTAGACGACGCGGGAGTCGGGCGCGAACTTCTGCGCGACCTGGTGGACGTTGTTGTCGGTGGGAAGCCCGCAGCCCATGTCGAGGAACTGCCGGATCCCCGCCTCGGCGGCCAGGTACCGGACGGCCCGGTACAGGAACAGGCGGTTCTGCCGGGCGAGGTCGACGAACTCGGGGAAGTGGGGCAGGCTCTGCAGCGCGAACTGCCGGTCGACCTCGTAGTTGTCCTTGCTGCCCAGCCCCCACGCGTACACGCGGGCGGACGTGGGAATGTCGTGGGGGATCTCGTCCGGGACTCCGTCTGTGCCCACCGTGCGCTCCTGACCGTCCGAAAGACGCCGTTATGTAGGGGTTTCAGGCTAGCGGCCGGGGGCCCGCCGCGCCTCCGGTCCGGCAGAGAACGATCATGGTTTCGCCACCAGGGCGGCGGTCGCGTCCAGCGCCGGGTCCGTCGGCAGGTCCGGGTCGAGGATCAGCTGCAGCAGCAGCCCGTCCAGGAGGGCGGTGAACAGCATGGCGGTGCCCTCGCGGCGTTCGGCCGGCCAGTCCGGGCACAGCTCCTCCAGCCGCGCGGCGATCCGGCCGCGCAGGGCGCGCGACCAGTCCCGCCGCTCGGCCCCCATCCGCGGGTCGCGCAGCGCCCTGACCAGCAGTTCCGCGGCCAGCCTGAGTTTGCGTTCCCCCGCGACCATGTCCGGGACGAGTTCGCGCACCGCGCGCACCGCGGCCGGGGTGTCCGGCGCCGCGACCAGCGCGTCCACCACCGGCTCGACGATCATCTCGCTGGCGCGCTGCGCGACGGCGACGTGCAGCCCGGGGAGCCCGTTGAAGTAGTGGTGGAGCAGGCCCGGCCGGGTGCGGGCGCGGTCCGCGACGGCCCGGGCCGTGATCGCGGCCCAGCCGCCCTCGGCGAGCAGATCGAGTCCGATCCGGATGAGCTGGTCGCGGCGCGCCCGCCCGCGAGGAGTCGACGCGCGATGGTCCTCGTGGGTCATCCAGCCAAGCTATCCCAGCGTTTGCATCGTGCAAAGATCACGAGAGCCCGCCCGGCCGGCGGGCTCCCGTGCCGCGGTCAGGACGCGCGCTCGCGCTCGGCGCGGAGCTGGAGCGCCACGTCGATGATCATGTCCTCCTGGCCGCCGACGTACCCGGCCTCGCCGACCTTCTGCAGGATCTCGTGCGCCGGGACCTCGTAGCGCTCGGCGGCGCGCTCGGCGTGCAGCAGGAAGCTGGAGTACACGCCCGCGTACCCCTGCGTGATCGCGCCGCGGTCGGCGAACGGCAGCCGGTGCAGGAACGGCTTCACCACGTCGTCGGCGGCGGCCATCACGCCCTGCACGTCCACCCCGGTCGGGACGCCGAGCCGCTCGAACGTCGGGACGAGCACCTCGGTGGGGGAGTTGCCCGCCCCCGCGCCGAGCGCGCACAGCGCCCCGTCGATCTGCAGGGCGCCGTTCTGCTGCGCCAGCACCGAGTTCGCGACGCCCAGCGACAGGTTCTGGTGGCCGTGGAAGCCGATCTGCGCCTCCCGCCCGATCTCCTTGACCACCGCGCTGATCCGGTCCTGCGCCTCCCCGAGGACGAGCGCGCCGGCGGAGTCGACGACGTAGACGCACTGCGCGCCGCCGTCCACCATGATCCGGGCCTGCTTCGCCAGCTCCTCCGGCTCGACCCGGTGCGCCATCATCAGGAACCCGACGGTCTCCATGCCGAGGTCGCGGGCGGCGGCGAAGTGCTGGAGCGACACGTCCGCCTCGGTGCAGTGCGTCGCGATGCGGGCGACGGCCGCGCCGGCGCCGTGCGCCAGCTTCAGGTCCTCGACCGTCCCGACGCCCGGCAGCATCAGGATGGCGATCCTGGCGCGGGTCGCCTCGTCCACGGCCGCGGCGACGAGCTTGACGTCGTCCTCCAGCGAGAAGCCGTAGTTGAACGACGAGCCGCCGAGGCCGTCGCCGTGCGTGACCTCGATGACCTCCACACCGGCGCCGTCCAGGGCGTGCACGACGCCGCGGACCTGCTCCTCGCTGAAGCGGTGCGCCATCGCGTGGCTGCCGTCGCGCAGCGTCGAGTCGGTGATCCTGATCTTCTGTGCGGTGTCGCTCATGTGGTGGCCTTCCTGCGCGCGAGCTGCTCGCCGACCCGGGCCGCGGCCGCGGTCATGATGTCGAGGTTGCCGGCCCACGGCGGCAGGTAGTCGCCGTTGCCGCGGACCTCCAGGAACACCGCGACGCGGGCCATCCCGTTCCAGATGTCGCGGGGCTCGTCGAACTGCGGCTCCGCGCGCAGCGTGTACCCGGGCACGTACGTGCCGACCTCGGCGACCATCTTCTCGATCGACTCGGAGATCGCCCTGGTGTCGGCGTCGGACGGGATCGCGCAGAACACCGTGTCCCGCATGATCATCGGCGGGTCCACCGGGTTCAGGATGATGATCGCCTTGCCGCGCCCGGCGCCGCCGACCTTCTCGATGGCGCGGGCGGTGGTCTGGGTGAACTCGTCGATGTTGGCGCGGGTGCCGGGACCCGCCGAGCGGGACGCGATCGACGCGACGATCTCCGCGTACGGCACCGGCACCACCGAGGAGACCGCGTGCACGATCGGGATCGTCGCCTGCCCCCCGCACGTGATCATGTTGAGGTTCGGGGCGTCCGACAGCGTGTCCAGGTTCACCGGCGGGCACACCAGCGGCCCCGTCGCGGCGGGCGTCAGGTCGACCGCGGTGATCCCGGCCGCCTCGTAGCGCGGGGCGTTGGCCAGATGCGCCTTCGCCGACGTCGCCTCGAACACGATGTCGGGCAGCGCCGGCTGCGACACCAGCCAGTCCACGCCCTCCGCCGACGCCGGGACGCCCAGCTCGCGGGCGCGTTCGAGGCCGTCCGACTCCGGGACCACCCCCACCATCGAATGGACGTCGATCAGCTCGCTGCGCATCAGCTTGACCAGCAGGTCGGTCCCGATGTTGCCGGGCCCGACGATCGCGGCGCTCAGTTTGCTCATGCCTGTGCCTCCTTTCCGAAACGGGCGGTGACCGTGCCGATCCCGGCGAACGCGGCGGTGAGGGTCTCGCCCGGCGCGACCGGAACCGCGGCGGTGATCGAGCCGGGCAGCACCACGTGGCCCGCCTCCAGCGCCACCCCGCGCTCCCCGAGGACGTTGGCGAGCCAGACCAGCGCGTTGATCGGCGAGCCCAGCACCGCGCCGCCCGCGCCGGTGTCGATCAGGTCGCCGTCGCGGTGGAGCAGGCAGCCCATCAGCGACAGGTCCAGGCCGTCCAGCCGGACCGGGCGGGTGCCGAGCACGACACCGCCGCTGGAGGCGTTGTCGGCGATCGTGTCCGGGAGGGTGATCTTCCAGTCCGCGATGCGGGAGTCGATCACCTCCAGCGCCGGGAGCACGTACTCGACGGCGGCGACCGCGTCGGCGGCGGTCGCGCCGGGACCGGCCAGCGGGCGGCCGAGCACGAACGCGACCTCCGGCTCGATCCGGGGCTGCAGGAACCGGCCGGTGTCGATCGGGGCGCTGTCCTGGAAGAACATCGAGTCCAGCAGCACGCCGAAGTCCGGCTGGTTCACGCCCATCTGCCGCTGCATCGCCGCCGAGGTCAGCCCGACCTTGTGGCCCTTGATCCGCGCCCCGCCGCCGGTCCACGCCTCCACCTGCGCGAGCTGGACCGCGTACGCGTCGGCGACCGACATGTCCGGATGATTCGCCGTCAGCGGCGAGATGGGAGTACCGGTCGCGTACGCGTCGAGCAGCGCGGCCGCGGCCTTCTCCACCGAACCCGGGTCCATGGGCTGTCCTTTCCTCGTTGCGCCGTCCGCGCAGGTCCGAGCCTCTCCCGCCCCGGCCGCCGCGGGCAACGCCGCCGTCCCGCGTGGTGGGACAACTCGCCTAGATTGGGGCCATGGCGTCCGACGAGACCTTCCTGCGCCGCGCCGTCTCGGTGCTGACCGCGTTCCGCGCGGACGACGACGGCCTCGGTTCCGCCGAACTCGCCCGCCGCAGCGGCCTGCCCAGGTCGACGGCCCACCGGATCGCCCTGGACCTCGTCGGGGCCGGGCTGCTGGAACGCCAGGGCACCCGCGTCCGGCTCGGCCTGAAGCTGTTCGAGATCGGGCAGCGGGTACCGCGCCAGCGGGTCCTGCGGGACGCGGCCGTCCCGTACATGTCGGACCTGCGGGAGGCCACCCGGCAGACCGTGCACCTCGCGGTCCTGGAAGGCGGCGAGGTCGTCTACGTGGAGATCCTCGGCTCGTCCGGCGGGCCGCGGCTCCCGTCCCAGGTGGGCGGCCGGCTGCCCGCGCACGTCACGGGCGTCGGCAAGGCGATCCTGGCGTTCTCCCCGCCGGACGTGGTCAAGGCCGTCCTGGACGCCGGGCTGGTCAAGGCCAGCGAGCGCAGCGTCACCGCGCCGGGCCTGCTCGCGCGGGAACTGGAGACGATCCACCGCGAGGGCGTCGCCTACGACCGGGAGGAGTCCGGCTCCGGCATCGTCTGCGCGGCCAGCCCCGTCCTCGGCCCCGACGGCCTGGCGGTCGGCGCCCTGTCGGTCTCGGGATGGTCGAACCGGATGCGCCCGGCCGTCGTCGCCCCCGCCGTCCACACCGCCGCCCTCACCCTGTCCCGCACGCTCGGCCAGCGGCAGCGGACCCGCTAGGGCAGGTGCCGGGCCAGGAGCTGCGCGAGGTGTTCGCCGTCGCGGCCCGCCAGTTCGCGGAGCTGCGTGCGGCAGCTGAACCCGTCGGCCAGGACGACGTCGTCCTCACCCGCTCCGCGCACGGCCGGGAGCAGCTGGTACTCGGCGACCGCGACCGAGACGTCGTGGTGCCCCTTCTCGACGCCGAAGTTGCCCGCGAGCCCGCAGCAGTTGCCGAGCCGGCCGACCTCGGCTCCCGCCTTCTCCAGCAGCGCCGCGTCCTTCGTCCAGCCCATGACGGCGTGGTGGTGGCAGTGCGGCTGCGCTATCCCGGTGACCTCCGACAGGTCGGGCGGGGTCCAGTCCCCGGTTTCGGCGAGCAGTTCGGCGAGGGTGCGGGTCGCGGCCGCCACCTCGCGCGCCGCGGCGGCGTCCACCCCTCTCAGCAGTTCCTCCGCGTCCGACCGCAGCACGCCCGTGCAGGACGGCTCCATCCCGACGACCTTGGCGCCGCGCCGGACGTGCGGGAGCAGCGCCTGGACGGTGCGCCGGGCCTGCTTGCGCGCCCCGTCCAGCTGCCCGGTCGAGATCCACGTGATGCCGCAGCACACGGGACGCTCGGTCACCGTGACCCGGTATCCGGCGTGCTCCAGCACCCTCACGGTCGCCTTGCCGACATCGGGCGAGAACGCGTCGGTGAAGCTGTCCACGAACAGGACGACCTCGCCGTTGCGTCCGTCCGCGCTCCGATGGGACGCGAACCAGCGGCGGAACGTCACCGGCGCGAAGGCGGGCAGGGTGCGCCGCCGGTCGATGCCCGCGCCCCACGAGACCAGGGGCCTCATCAGGGACCAGCGCATCCCCGCGTTGGCGATCTTGATCATGGCGGGGGCCCTGCCGAGCAGCCGCGTCCAGCGGGGCAGCCGGCCCAGCGCGTAGTGGGCGCGCGGCCTGATCCTCCGCCGGTACCGCTGGTACAGCGCCTCGGCCTTGTAGGACGCCATGTCGATGCCGGTCGGGCAGTCGGAAGCGCAGCCCTTGCACGACAGGCACAGATCGAGCACGTCGTGCAGGGCTTCGGACTTCCAGCCGTCCGGCCCGAGCTTCCCGCTGACGACCTCCTGCAGCACCCGGGACCGCCCGCGCGTGGAGTCCTTCTCCTCCCGGGTCGCCAGGTACGAGGGGCACATGACGCCACCGGCCGCAGTGTTGTCGGCGCGGCACTTGCCGACCCCTGTGCACCGGTGCACCGCCCGCGACAGATCCCCGCGATCGTCCTGGTAGGCGAGAGCGAGGCCGCGCTCGAACGGGACGGCCTGCACCGCGCGCAGGCCGCCGTCCACGGGCGCCGGACGGACGATGATGCCGGGATTGAGCACGTCATCGGGGTCGAAGACGTCCTTGACGGCCGAGCACAGCGCCAGCGCCTCGGGCGAGTACATGTGCGGCAGCAGCTCGCTGCGCGCCCGCCCGTCCCCGTGCTCGCCGGACATCGTGCCGCCGTGCCGGGCGGCGAGCGCCGCCGCCTCACCCAGGAAATCCCGGAAGACGCCGCGCCCGTTCGCCCGCCCGAACGGGAAGTCGATGCGGACGTGGATGCAGCCGTCCCCGAAATGCCCGTACGGGACGCCGAACAGCCCGTACTCGCCCAGCAGCGCCTCGAACTCCCGCAGGTACACGCCGAGCCGCTCGGGCGGCACCGCCGCGTCCTCCCACCCGGCGTGTGCCTGCTCGCCCCCGGGTGTCCGCGCGACCAGCCCGGAGCCGTCCTCGCGGATCCGCCACAGCGCGTCGGCGAGCGCCATGTCCTCGACCAGCGCCGAGTCAAGGCACCCGGACTCGGCGACGACCTTCCGGGCGGTGCTCCGCAGCGCCCCGGTCTCCGGCCCGGCGAGCTCCACCAGCAGCCACCCCGACCCGTCCGGCAGCGGCGGCACGGCAACGGCCCCCCGCCGCTCCCGCACGACGCCCGTGATGCGCGAATCCAGCCCCTCGCACGCCACCGGCCCGTGCGGCAGGATCGCCGGGACGGCGTCGGCGGCCTCCGCCATCGACCCGAACCCGAGGACGGCCAGCACGCGGCACTCGGGCTCGCGCACCATCCGCACCCGCGCCGCCAGGGTCAGCGCGAGCGTCCCCTCGGTGCCCACCAGCGCCCGCGCGACGTCGAACCCCTTCTCCGGCAGCAGATGCTCCAGCGAGTATCCGGAGACCTGCCGCCCGAAGCGCCCGAACTCCGTCCGCACCAGGGCGAGGTTCTCGCCCACCAGCCCACGCAGCCGCTCGAGCAGCACCGACTCCCCGCCGCCGCCGGGGACGTCCCCGAGGCGGAGCCGCTCCCCGGAACCGGTGACCACGTCCAGCCCGAGCACGTTGTCGCTCGTCCGCCCGTATCCGAGCGCCCGCGACCCGCAGGCGTTGTTGCCGATCATCCCGCCGAGCGTCGCCCGCGTCCGCGTGGACGGATCAGGCCCGAACCGCAGCCCGTGCCCGGCCGCCACCTGGTGGAGCCGCGCCTGCACGATCCCCGGCTCGACCAGCGCCGTCCCCGCGTCCGGGTCGATCTCCAGGACCCGGTTCAGATGCCGGCTCACGTCCGCCACGACACCGGGCCCGACCGCGTTGCCCGCGATGGACGTCCCCCCGCCCCGCAGCGTCAGCGGCACTCCGGACTCCCGGCACACCCCCAGGACCGCCGGCAGTTCGCCCGCCTCCCGGGGCGTCACCACGACCCGCGGCGGCACCCGGTAGAGCGAGGCGTCGGACGAGTACATCGACCGCGCGAGCGCGGAGTCGTCCACCCCGCTCACCCCGGCCCGCCGCAGCGCCGCGACGAGGTCCCCCTGGTGATCGGTCAAGCCCGGCCTCCCTCTCCGGGGGCCGCCGCGCCCGGCCGCGAACCCCGCGCTGAACTCCTTCGATGGGATGGTCATAACGGTAGGTCATCAGCCGCGGACCGGCGCCGCCGGCGGCGGACCTGATCTGCCGGTCTCACGCCGGGTGGCCGTTCCCGCCCGCCGCCGAGTAGCGCAGCAGCACGGCGCCCGAATGGAACGGGCGGGTCTCCAGCAGTTCCAGCCGCACGGCGCCCGACTCGAAGAGCCGCGCGCCGTGTCCGACGACCACCGGGAAGACGAACAGCCGGTACTCGTCGACCAGGCCCGCGGCGATCAGGGCGTGCACGAGCCGGATGCTGCCCGTGGCGACGATGTCTCGCCCCGGGGCCTCCTTGAGTGCCTTGACCTCGTCGGCGAGCGGACCGCGCAGGACGGTGGAGTTCTGCCATCCGGGATCGTCCAGCGTGCTGGAGACGACGTACTTGTCCACCGTGTCGAGGTACGCCGACACGCCCGTCGGGTCGTCGGTCTGGGCCGGCCAGAACCCGCGGAAGGACTCGAAGGTGTTCCGGCCGACCAGCAGCGCGTCGGCGGCCTCCTGATGCTCGGTGTTCGCCGCGGTGATGTCGGTCTGGTCGACGTCCGGGTCGAGCGGATCGAACCAGTTCCCGGCCATGTCGATGACCCCGTCGAGGGTGATGTTCTCGGTGACGACGAGCTTGCGCATACGTACCTCCTCTTCGTGGCGTGCTCTCAGGCAGACCGCCAGGGGGGCGCAGAATCATCGGCGGCGGGTGCAGGCGGATCCGCCGGGGTGAGGAGCGGCAGGAAGCCGATCATGGTTACCCGGTTGGCGGCAGGGAAGGTCCAACGGAAATTCTGCTGCTGTGACGGAAGTGGTGCGGGGACGTGACGGAGACGCGGCGGAACGCCGGGACCGGTCCGCCGGGACCGGGGCGCGCCGAGGGCGCCGGCCGGCCGATGGTCATGCTGGCGATGGCGACCCTCGGGTTCGCGGTGAACTTCTGGGCGTGGGCGCTGCTGAGCCCGCTCGCACCCCGGTTCCAGGAGTCGCTGGGGCTGTCGTCGTTCGAGCAGGCGCTGCTGGTCGCGGTGCCGGTGGTGGTCGGGTCGCTCGGGCGGATCCCGGTGGGGGCGCTGACCGACCGGTTCGGCGGGCGGGTGATGTTCCCGGCGCTGTCGCTCATCACGATCCTGCCCGTGCTCTATCTGGGGCTCCTCGGTCATTCGTCGCTCGGGGCCCTGCTGGCGGGCGGGTTCTTCCTCGGCATCGGCGGGACGGTGTTCGCGGTGGGTGTGCCGTTCGTCAGCGGGTGGTTCCCGCCGGAGCGGCGCGGGCTGGCGCTCGGGGTCTTCGGCGCCGGGATGGGCGGCACGGCCATCGCCGCGCTGACGACGGTGAGGGAGGTCGACGCCTTCGGGATCGCGTTCGCCTTCGAGGTGATGGCCGTGCTGCTCGCGGTCTACGCGGTGACGGCGTGGTTCGTCCTGCGGGAGGCGCCGGGACGGACGGCGCCGGCCGAGTCGATGGCCAGGCGGCTGGCGGCCACGGTCCGGCTCGGCGTCACGTGGCAGATGTCGGCGCTGTACGCGGTGGCGTTCGGCGGCTATGTGGCGTTCTCGGTGTACCTGCCCACCTACCTGAAGGCGGAGTACGGGCTCTCGCAGGCGGACGCGGCGACCCGGATGGGCGGGTTCGTGCTGCTGGCCGTGCTCCTGCGTCCCCTCGGCGGCTGGCTGTCGGACCGGGTCGGCGCGGTCACGGTGATGACCGCCTCCCTGGCCGTCACGGCCGCGGGCGCGGCGGTCCAGTCGTTCGCCCCGGCGCTGATGCCGCTCGGGACGATCGCGTTCCTGACCATGGCGGCGGCGCTCGGCGCGGGCAGCGGCGCGACGTTCGCGCTGGTCGGGCGGCTCGCCCCGGCGGACAAGGTCGGCGCGGTCACCGGCGTGGTCGGCGCGGCGGGCGGCCTCGGCGGGTTCGTCCCGCCGCTGGTGATGGGGGCGCTGTGGGGAAGCCTCGGGTCCTACCGGATCGGCCTGCTGCTGCTCGCGATCGTGGCGGCGGCGGCCGGCGTGTTCACCGCGACGGCCGTCAAGCGGGCCGCGGCGAGCCGCGCGACCGCCTAGTGCGCATGATGCGGAAGGAAGGGATTCGAGGGTGAGTTCGACCAAGGGCAGGCCGGGTCTGGACGGGCCGCTGGAAGAGGCGCTGGTGGGGACCCGCAGATTCTTCACCCGTGCCCAGGTGTCGTCCGATCTCCGGACGGTGACGAAGGCGGGAGGGCGGGAGGCGGACGCCTTCTACCGTGACCGCTGGTCGCACGACAAGGTGGTGCGCTCCACCCACGGGGTGAACTGCACCGGGTCCTGCTCCTGGAAGGTGTACGTCAAGGACGGCATCATCACCTGGGAGGCGCAGCAGACCGACTACCCGTCGGTGGGCCCGGACCGGCCGGAGTACGAGCCGCGCGGCTGCCCGCGGGGCGCGTCGTTCTCCTGGT
>NZ_SMKK01000299.1 GCF_004348425.1 Actinomadura sp. 7K507 | reverse complement strand
CCCCGAACGCGATCAGGGAGGCCAGCACGACGGGCACCACGAAGGCGCCGGCGACAACGCCGATGCGCTTACCCGGAGGGGCAGTACCCGGAGGGGCAGCCTCGTCCACCTCGTCTCCGGCAGCCCTGCCCCTGGGCTGCCCACGATGCCGACCGGTCACGGCACCGAAGCGTACCCACCGCGACCCCACCAGGCCTAGAGCCCCCACCTGTCCCATAAGCAGGAGCGCGCACCGCGCCCGTTCCCCTACTCTGTAGGTGCCGTCCGCTACGCTCTTGCCGCGAGCGACGACACGCCTCCGTAGCTCAGGGGATAGAGCACCGCTCTCCTAAAGCGGGTGTCGCAGGTTCGAATCCTGCCGGAGGCGCCTAGGTTGATCAGCCAAAACAAGCCCCTGGCCAGCGTGAACGCCGGTCAGGGGCTTGTTTGCTATGTGCGGTTGTGTGCGGCTGGATCCGGGCCTATGCGGTTGGCTGTCCCCAATGCGTCCCCACGGGGACGAGTGGCTCAGTCGGCGTCAAGGGCGTCGGTGATGCGCCGGCGCGCGGCCTCGTCCTGGCCGACGATGCACTTGGCGTAGACCCTCAAGAGGACTTCTACGCTGTGGCCCGCCCACTCGGCGACCTGGGGCGCCGGGACGCCCGCGTTGAGCCAGGTGGACACGCAAGCGTGTCGCAGGTCGTACGGGCGCGAGGCGAGCGGCGAGGCGTGCTCGTCGGCCGTCAGAGCCTTCTTGCGGGCGTTCCGCCACGCACGCCGGTAGGTGATGCTGGGCAGCTCTCCCCCGCGCACGCCGTAGAAGAGGCGACCGCCGGGAGCATCAGTGAACTCGGCCAAGTGGGCGCGCAGGATCCGGACCAGCACGGGCGGACAAGGCACGGTCCGCATATGACCGTCCGGGCGGTGTTTGAGGGCGCGTTCTTCGTACAGCGCGCCGTCATCGGTCCAGGCGCGGCCGGCGTACGGCGCGGCAACGCCAAAGTGGAGTTCTCCCCATGCGTCGGCGGGCTCTTCCATCTGACGACTGTCCGGGTTCCAGACGAGAGCGGGCAGGGTGATGTTCTCCCTACGCAGATTGCTCGCTTCCTCGGGACGTAGGGCGGCGTAGTACATGAGGGCGAAGAACGCCACGAGTCGTTGCCCGCTGGGTTCTTGTTTCCCTACTGCGGCCAGCAGCGCCCGTGCTTGACGGTGGTTGACGACGCTACGCCGGTCCACCTCGGAGGTACTCAGGAGCTTCGGCCACTTGAGCGCCTTGATGGGGTTCTCGGCCAGTAGGCCGAGTTCTACCGCGTAGTCCATCGCGTTGGACAGCAGCATTCGGTGTTTCCTGACCGTAGTCGCCGCGGCTCTCTTGCCGTTCAGCAACGAGGTACCAGCATCGACCAGAGCCCGCACGTTCGCCGGTTCCTGAAGTGAGGATACGGGCTTGGAGTTCTGCGCGAGCCACGCAAGGAGGACGGCCACGTCTTTCGGTGCGTTCGCGCGGTCTTTGGTGTTGAACGCCCACCGGTGCATGGCTGAACGCAACTGCCGGGCGTCCGGATTTCCTTGCTCCGTGGGGAGCATCGCCGGCGTGGCAGCGGTCAGCGCTCGCGCGATGTCTTGCCGGTACTTCGCTGCGGCACCCTTCCACTTCATGTCTACGTAGGCACATGCGAAGTCGTACCAGCTCATGTCGGCTTTCTCGCCTCGTTTCCACATGACGGGTTCGCCAGTGGCAAGGCTGAACGCTTCTCCGCTCCGGGCTGCTGTCACCAAAGCGCTTCGGAAGGCGTCGGCTTGAGCGAGGCGCTTGAACGATGCTTTCCAGCGTTCCCGGTCGGTCTTCCACTCCAGTCGGTAGGAGGTGACCTTACCGGCCTTGTTCTTACGCTCCTCGATGCTGTAGACCCTGACGTTGTACGTTGCTTCCTCCATTAGGCCGCTTCCTCCCGCTCATCCAGCCACCGGTTCAGTTCGCTACGCCGGACGAGCAATGAACCGTTGGGGAGCGTGATGCACCGCGGCGCGCGTCCCTTCGCGCGCCACTCATAGAAGGTGCGCCGACTGATGTGAAGTTCGGCGCAAACTTCCTTGATCGTGAGCTTTTCTGTCTGACGGGTTGCCGTTTTCACGGGCGACCTCGTTTCTGTAGCGCTGGAGCGGTCGAGCGGTTAGCGGGCTTCCGGCGGCGTGCTTGGTGGTTGTGCGCCGGTTCCGCAGAGGTCGGGGTGTACGAGGTAGGTGGGTGAGGGTCGGCGTCCGGGGCCGGTGCGTTCGGGGTCGGGTTGGCGGCGGATCCAGCCGTGTTGTTCGAGTAGGTCTAGGGGTGCTTCCAGGTCGGCGACTTTGGGGAATTTGCTGCGTGGGAGTTTGCTGAATAGTTGGCGGACGGTGAATTGCTCGGGCTTGGTGCGTTCGATCCAGGCGTGTATGGCGCGTGCGGCGTGTTGGTCGGGGTCGCTGCCCATGGCGTCGAATGCGGCGATTGCATGGGCGGTGAAGTATTCGCCGAGCCGTGCGGCGGCGCGCATCGTTTCTGCACTGATTGGGATGCGCCATCCGTCGTTGACGTGGGCGGCGAGATGCAGCAGTCCCGCGATGCGGGCGACGGCGCCGACGTATTTGCCTGCCCAGTCGGCGAGGTGGCCGAGGTCGCCGGTTTCGGGGTGTAGGCGGGGTTCGGTGCGGGTTTCCAGGGCGAGTAGTTCGGCGTCGGCTTCGGGGGTGAGTTGCAGCCGTGCGGGGTCGTCCCAGTCGTGCAGGGCGTTGACGAGGTTCTGCAGTTGGGTGTCGTAGTGGGAGACGACTTGTTCGGCTGGCGGGGGCGGGTTGATGCGGCGGCGGCCGATGTTGCTTTCCGGGAGCGCGTAAAGCAACCGCCCGAGTAGTCCTTTGCCGCGGAATCCCGGCATGGCGGCGATGTCGGTGATGACTTCGGGTTGTACGGCCAGTCCGAGGGTGAGGGCGGCGTGTTCAACGTGTTCGGTGCGGCCTTGGCGGTCGACGCGCAGCATGTCACCGGCGTGGCCTTTCAAGAACACGTCCATGTTGGGGGTGGAGGAGTAGCGGCCGGCGACGGTGGCGAAGATGCCGCCCTCGGCGGATAGCACGGCGAGGCGTCCGCCTTGTTCGGCCAGCAGTGAGGCGGCCTTTTCCGGGGTGATGTCGTCGGCGACCAGCCGCGGTAGGACGGGCACTTTGATGGCGTCGAGGGTCATGGCGGCATCGGTGGCGTTGGCCAGCGCGTCAGGGTCTCCACCGGGGGTGCCGGATCCGGCGGCGACGCCGGCGGCTTTCTCGGCGGCGGCCTTGGCGACGCGGCGGGCTAGTTCGGCTTCGATGATGTGCGGTTGGGTGCGTTCGGCCAGGTGGCGTTCGGCGTTGAGGAGGGGTTGGGTCATGGCGCGGAACACGGCGGATTTGCGGGATCCGGGCGGCATGGCCACGACGGTGAAGATGTTGACCGGTTCTATCCAGGTGCCGCGCACGTTGACGATGGCGCGGCCGCCGACGGCGGTCGACAGCGCGGCCAGGGCGAGGCAGCCGGATAGGTCGATCGGGGTTTGGGTGAACTCGGCGACGGCGGTCACGTGGTCGGCGACCCATGCGGGGAGCGCGTCGGCGGGGTAGGCGGGCAGGCGTTGCCGGGCGCCGAGGGGAACGGGAGCGTCCCACGCGGGCGCGGGCTGGCCGTGGAGTTGGGCGAGGCGTTCGCCAGCGTCGGCGGCGGCCAGGATGCTGTCAGCGTGGGTCATGCGGCGCTCCCGCGGGGTTTGCGGGCGCCGGAGCGCATGCCGCTGGTGATGGTGGCCTCGCATTCGCGTGCGGTCAGGCCGATGGTGTGGCCGGCGGCGGTCAGGCAGTCATAGACGAGTCCCTCGGGCAGGGCGCCGGCGGCGGCCAGCTGGCCGAGGGCGAACGCTGCGGCGTTGAGGGTGTGGTTTCGGGTGCCGGGTTGGGCGTCCAGGACGTATTGCACCTCGGCGCGCAGCGCGGCGCCGGCGTATCCGGCGGCGTGCGGGCCGTCGAGGGTGGGCATCCTCGCCGGCGCCGTCGAGGGACGCTCGTCCTCGGCTAGGAGCGTGGCCAGCCATGGCGGGAGAGGGGCGGGGTCGATGTCGTAGGCGGTGACGTAGGCGCCGGCGTCGTCGAGGGTGCTGCCGGCGGCGACGACGTAGCCGCCGTGGGCGCGGGTGTCGACCAGCCACCCCAACCGGGCGGCGGTGTTGCGTAGCCGCACGCCGGGCGGGGCGGTGAAGTACAGATGCGTTCCGCCGGACGGGGTGCGCACGGTGTGGGTCTCGTAGGGGAAGGGCTGGCCGTGCCGCTCGCACAGCACGGCCAGCACGTCGGCGCCGTCGTTGACGCCGGGCATGTCCCACTCGGGCGGCGGCATCTTGCCGGGCTTGGGTCGGTCGAGGTCGACCACCACCAGGTTGGAGGGGCCGCACGCAATCCCGATGTTGTAAGGGGCGTGGTGCCAGCACCGCCAGATACGCGCCCGGTCGGAGGCGGTCGCGCGGCGCTCCCAGTCGTTGCGCAGCGCGGGCCGCTTGTCACCGGGGCGCAGCGGGAACACGTGCCAGCCGTGGGCGGCGTGCGCGAGCGCGGTCACCATGAGTCCGGGGCCGTCGCCGGCGTCGCTGCCCTCGGCGCTGCTGGCGTCCGGGGTGCCGGTCGGGTGGCAGGGCGGCGCCGGCTGTCCGTCGTAGTCGGTGACGTGCGTGCCGTCCGGTAGGCGCCACTCGGTGAACCACCGTTGCTCGTAAGGGGCGGGGCGTTTCTGGGCGTGGGTGCCGCACCGGGCGCAGACGGCGTTGTGGGCGTCGTGGCGCTGCCAGGCGTGCCGGATCTGGGCGGTCATGCGGCGGTCCTCTCCGATGGCGTGTCGGCGGTGATCCGGTCGACCAGCGCGGCCAGGGCGGCGGCGCCCTGGGTGGGGACGACGCCGTTGCCGAGCAGGGTGAGTTGCTGGTTGTGGGACAGGCCGGGGACGTCGGTGACCCATCCGCCTGGCAGGCCCATGAGCCACTCGACGAAGCGGGGGCTCAGCCGGTGGGCTCGGTCGCGGCCGGTGGGTTCAGTGGGAGGAGGAGCTGTCCGGCCGGTGAGGTGCTCCCACCGGCCGATGGCGGGGGCGTAAGGTCCCCAGACAGCACGGTCGGCAGTGACGGGCCGCCGGTCCGGGATGGCAGGTCGCGGCCCTTGCCGTCCCGAGCTGCCGGGGTTGGAAGGAGGTGTTCCACCTCGTCGGCGAGCGTCGGGCCGTGCCCTCCCGCTTTGCGCTTGGCCGGGTGCTGGCTGCCGCCGTTGACCGCCAGTTGCGCGGTGGGGGTCTTCAGCAAGCAGGAACCAGCGGTTGCGGGTGTGCGGGGCGCCGACGTCGGAAGCGCGTACACATGCCCATTCCGCAGTGAGCCCGAGGGCGGCAAGGTCGGACAGGACGACGTCGAGTCCGGGACGCCGGGCAACGATGGCTGCGACGTTCTCCAGGATGAGGTAGCGGGGTCGTAGGACGCCCACGGCGTCGGCGATGAGGTGCCAGAGTCCACTACGGGTCCCTTCACGGATACCGGCGCCACGGCCGGCGTAGGACAGGTCTTGGCAGGGGAACCCGGCGCACAGCACGTCCACCCGCGGCACCTGGCCGAAGTCGACGGCGGTCAGGTCGCCGAGGTTGGGCACGTCCGGGAACCGGTGGGCCAGCACGGCGGCGGCGCCGGGGGCGGGGTCGGCGACCCACACCGGATGGACGTCGAGCACCTCGGCGGCGGCTAGGTCCAACCCGCCGTACCCCGTGCACAGCGAACCGAGTGACAATCGCGTGCCATATCCGGCCGGAAGCGCGACGCGAGCACCGGTGCGGGTCATGATGGGTGTACCTCCATATCGCGGGCCTCGTTGGGGCACGTGAGCGGTTGGGGTAGGGCGGTCCGGCGGCGTGCTTGGTGGCTTGTGCGCCGGGCCGCCCGTCTCGTCTTCTGGGGCGAGGGTGCGGCGCCTGTCGGCGCCGGTCGAGTTACTTGCGGCGGTCGCGGTCGATGCCCTTGAGGTGGGTCCAGACGCGGCGGCCGGGGCGGAGTTGGGCGCCGCGCCCGCTACAGCGGTTGCAGTAGCGCCAGGCGCGGCCGGACGGGGAGCGGAACCGCCCAGCGCCTTGGCATTTAGGGCAGGCCCGATACGGCCAGATGACGCAGTGGAGCAGGTAGCCGGCGGCGGCGAGGACGGCGAGCAGGATCCACATGCCGGATGGGTGGGTGGTGTCGCTAGCGGCGGCGATCAGGGGGCTCACAGATGCCTCCCAGGGCGGTTTCCGGGGTTGTCGCAGGTGGGGTGTCTAGGCGCTAGATCACTGGTCAGGTGACCGATGGGTGTCTAGAGGGGTCTCTAGGTCTAGAGGTGGTGGCCTCTAGACCTAGAGGCGCGGCGGCGGTCTACGGGTCGGTGCGGCGGGTGGCGTTGAGGGCGTCGGTGACGTGGTCGCGGTGGACGCCCTTGAGGTTGCGGCCCTTGCCGGTTTCGTCCTGTCCCCAAACCTGCGGGGTGCCGATGCCGTAGGGCTTGAGCGCGGCGGCGAGTTGCTTGGCCTTGCCGATGCCGTCGAGGTCGACCCACGGGCCATAGGCGGCCGGGCGAAGTTCGGCGAGGCGGCCAACCAGCACCTGCGAGTGCACCTTGGCCTCGCCGGGTGCCATGACGGCGGCGAGGTCTTCCAGCAGGGACGCGCCCTCGTCGGCGTCGGGGGCGGTGTCCTCGCCGATGGCGTAGCCGGTCAGGGTGCCGGCGGCCTTGCGCAGCGCGCGGGCGTGGTCGGCGATGCGGTCGGCGGCCGGGTTGTCGATGTAGTAGCCGCGGACGATTTGCGGGTCGTCTGCCTCGCCGGCGAGGTAGCCGATGCCCTTGTCCTTCTTGGTGAAGGTGGTGGCGCGGATCCCGTTCTTGTACATTGAGGTGCCAAGGATCATGTCGTTCTCGGTCTGGCCCATGACCTTCAGGCAGAACCGCAGCCCCACGTTCGCCGAGACACCGGTCGGCAACGAGTCCTTGTCGGGCCGCTGGGTGGCCAGCAGCAGGATCACGCCCAGGGCGCGGCCGAGTTTGATGATGTCGATGGCCAGCCGCGCGGCCTCGTCGCCGTAGTCAGGGTGGGCAAACAGGTTCTGGCACTCGTCCAGGACGAACACCGACGGGTACAGCCGCAGCGACCGCTTGGCGGCCAGGTCCGGGGTGACCTTGTTCTCCGGGCAGATGTCCTTGGGCAGCTTGCGGATCGTCTTGGCGCGGCGTTCCAGGTCCTTGCGGACCTCGCGGAGCGCTTCCAGGGCCGCGGCGAGGGTCTCGTCATCCTGCCCGGATCCGTACTGGTGGGCGACCTTCTCCATGGCCGACAGGTCACCAGTGCCCTTGAGTTCGTACACACGCAATTCGGCGGACGGGTCCAGGGCGGCGGCCAGGGCGAGCACGCGCAGCGCGAACGTTTTGCCCATGCCGGGCATCGCGCCGAACAGCGCGTTGGCGTACATCAGTTCGACAGTGATGGGGCGTCCGCGCTGGTCGGTGCCGAACGGGACCGCCTTGAACAGATCCACGCGGGCGGCGGCCTTGGCCAGCGGGCCGGCGTTCGGCTTGACCTGGTTCATGTCCTGGTCACCGACCCACAGCACGAGCCGTCCGGCGTGCTGGTCGTGGGCGGGTTCGGGCCACACGCAGCCCAGGGGGCGGCGTAGGCCGGAGGCGAGGCGGTCGCGGCGTTCCATGATGTCGGTCGCGGTGACGCCGTACGGTAGGTCGACCTCGGCGCGCCAGCCGGGGCCGTCACGGGTGATCGGCGCGGGGAAGGTGATCCCGGAACCGCCCTTGCCGACCGTCTTGTTGATCTCGGCATTGCCGAGCGCGGCCAGCGCCCGCACCACGATTTCCGAGGTGAGTTTGGGTGCCTTGGTCGACACGACGGCGGTGTCCAGGACGCTGCGGTCGGTGGGGGTGCCGATCCACCCCAGCAGGAACACCAGCGCGGCCAGCACCGCGGTTTGGGTGACGCCACCGGCGGCGGCCACCGACGCGGCGGCCAGCCCGCCGCCGACCACACCGGCGCCGGTGACGAACATGCGGGCGCGGACGCGGTCGTTGCGCTCGCTCATGAGCTTCAAGTACGACTCGTCGTTGCGGCGGTCGATGGCGTGTGTGCGCAGCGGCCGGGCGTCGAGGTCGAACGTCCACCGCCACGCGCCCGCGGTCACCCGGTACAGCCCACGCGGTGACCGCAGCGCGAGGCGCAGCGAGTACAGCGGGATTCGGGCGGTGTGGTAGCCGGTGACGTGTCCGGCGTACCCGACCGCCCACCGCACCGTGGCACGCGCCTCGTCACGGTCACGCAGCCACGGCGCGATGATCGGGCGACGCTTGGCACGCTCGCTGGCGGTCCGGTGGGCGCGCACGTCCGGGCGGTAGGTGTCGGGGCCGTCCACCAACACGCGACCCTCAAGCGCGTCCCCGTCGTCCTCGGGACCGTCGCCGGACGGGTCCGGGCCGGGCGCGGGCGGGTCGGTCGGCGGGACACCGGCGCCAGCGTCGCCGGGCGCGGGCGGAGCGTCGAGGTCGGGTGCCGGGTCGGCGGCGTGGTCGGCGTGGCGGACGGGGAGGCGGACGACTTCGCCCATGGCCTTGGCGTGGTTCATGAGTGGGTGTCTCCCTTGGCGGACGGCGCGGCGGCGGTGGGGTCGGTGGGGGCTTCGGTCTTGAGGCGGGCCAGCAGGGCGCCGACGCGGGCGTTACCGGCGGTCTGTCCGGCGGTCCGCAGCCGGGCGGCCAGGGTGTTGCGGGTCAAGGGTTCGCCGGTCGCGGTCAGGTCGGCGGCGATGCTCCAAGCCAGCGGCATGAGGTCTTCCACGTCCGGCGGCGGCGCGGTCTTGCCGGTCTTACTGGTCCGGGACGGGCGGGCGGACCGTCCACCGGGACCGCTCCCCCGCTTGGGTGCCGCGGTCGGCTTGCGGGTCCGGGACGGCGCGGTGGACGGTCCACCGGCCGGTGGGGTGGACGGTCCGGACTCCAGTGCCGGACGGTCCACCGGTGCGACGCTCGGACCGTCCATCCCCGGTCCGGCGGACGGGACAGCGGTCACCTGCGCGGCGGGTCCGGTGGACGGTGTGCCCTCGGCGAGGTCGCCGAGCCGGTACAGGGCGCGGACGCGGCGGGGCGCGCGGCGGCGCCATGCCCACCGGCCGTAGGTGTCCTGTAGGTCGGTCAGCGCCAGGACGCGGGCGCGTTCACGGGCCAGCGCATCGGGGTAGGAGCGGATCTCCCACAGCACCATCCGGCGCCACAGCTTGAGCGTGGGCCACGGGGCCAGGATCCACCGCGAGGTGCGGATGCCGTCCATGCGGGTTCCGGCGTGGATACCGGCGCGGACCTTGACCACGTGCGCGGCGATCTCCACCGCAACCACCCACAGCGCCGGCAGCATCGCGTGTGCGATGCGGCCGAACACGGTCGACTCCTGGGCGACGTTGAGGTAGACGGTCGCGGCGGTCAGCGCCCACGGGATGAACCGCAGCCACCGCACCCGCATGTCCAGGCGGGCAAGGACGATGTCGAGGGCGGCGAAGATCGCAATGCCCAGGTCGATACCGATCGGCACCGACCACGCCAGCCTCCCGAACGACGGCCGGGCGGCATCGGCGACCGCGGTGAAGCTGTTGACGAACCCCAGCAGCCCCAGCACCGTCACCAGCGCGGCCACCACGGCGACCGCGGTGAACTCGTTACTGGTCAGCGCACGCCCCTGTGACGCGGCGCCCTCGGCGGTGTCACGCGTGGCGGTCGCGTCGGTCGCCGGGTCGGTGGGGGGCTCGTTGGGGGGCGTCAGCGGTCGGAGCGGGACGGCGGCGGGTTCGGCGGCGTGCGGGTTGGTGGCCTGTGCGCCGAGGGTCGCCGGTGCGTGGAACGGTGTGGCGGTCATGGGGTGTGC
>NZ_SMKK01000298.1 GCF_004348425.1 Actinomadura sp. 7K507 | reverse complement strand
CCCCGGACGCGGCCGCCTCTGCCGGAGGCTCCTCCGCAGGCCCCGCCCGAGGCCGCGCCGGAGAGCACGCCGAGCGAGGCGCACACGGTCCGGCAGGCGGCGAAGGAGCCGCCGGAGCGCCGCAACCCGCTGAGCAGCACGCTCGTCCTGGTGGTCATCGCGGTCGTCATCAGCGCGGGGACGGCCATCGCCTTCGCCCGCTGACGACCACCCCGCAACCCCCAGAATTGGGGCATGACGACGCAGCGGCTCAACGAGGCCGAGGAACGGATGTGGGAGGCCTTCCCACGGGGCGAATGGGTCGACCTGCGGACGGGCGACCCCGAGAAGGACGATGTCGCCAACGCCCCGCACTGGGACGACGACCGCGCGATCCGCGCCGAGGTGATCGCCGCGCTGCTGCTCGGCGCGGTCCCGCCGGACCCGGGCAGGCGGCCCGGGGTCCGGTTGCGGGGCGTCCGGATCCGGGGGCGTCTCGACCTCATGGGCGCCGAGGTCCCCTTCGCGCTGGTGTGCGAGGACTGCCACTTCGACGAGCCGGTCCGCCTGGTCGAGGCGACCGCCCGGACGGTGCGGCTGGTGCGCTCGTCCCTGGACAGCCTCAACGCGGCGAGGCTGGGCATGGACGGCATCCTCAACCTGCATCTCAGCACCGTCCGCGCCGGGGTCAGGCTCGACCGCGCCAAGGTCAGCGGGGAGGTCTCGCTGCGCGGCGCCCGGATCGGCCCCGGCGCCGACGGCGTCGCCGTCGCCGCCGACGGGCTGGTCGTGGACGGCGAACTGGAGGCCGACGAAGGGTTCCGCGCCGACGGATCCTTCCTGCTGCGCGGCGGGCGCCTCGGACGGCTGAACCTGGAGAACGCCACGATCACGGGCGCGGCCCATCATCCGTCAAGTGCCCTGTCGCTCGGCCGCACCGCGATCGGCGGCGGGCTCCACGCCACCGGGCTGACCGTCCACGGCGAGACCGCGCTGCGCAACACGCGGGTCGAAGGTGAGGTACTGCTCGACAGGGCGGTCCTGCGCAACCCCGGCGGCGTGGCCCTGGGGGCGGGCGGCCTCACGGTCGAGGGCCCGTTCTTCGCTCGGTACGGCTTCACGGCCGAAGGCGAGATACGCATGCCGGGCGCGCAGATCCGCACGTTCCTCACCATCGACGGCGCCTCGCTGTCCGCGCCGGACGGTGTCGCGTTGTGGGCCGACCAGGTCACGGTGAACGACATCGACGCCACGGACCTGACCGTGGCGGGCGGACGGGTCAGCCTGGTCGGCGCGCGGGTCGGCAACGACCTCACGCTGACCGGTGCGAATCTGGACGCCGGCCGGCACGCCCGGAGCGACGGCGAGCTGATCGCGCTGAACGCCGACAACATCACCGTCGGCGGCACCTTCGACTGCGAACGGCTGCGGGCCCGCGGCGAGGTCCGCGCCGTCGTCGGCCGCATCGCCGGACGCCTCAGGCTGACCGACGCCCACCTGGAGAAACCCGGCGGCCGCACCTGCCTGCGGCTGTCCCGGGCGGAGATCGCCGCCGACCTGTTCTGCACGGGCCTGAACGCGACCGGGAAGGTCAAGCTCTCGGGCACCAGGGTCGGCGCGCGGGTCGACCTGATCGGCGCCCGTCTCGCCCACCCCGGCGGCATCGCCCTGGACGCCCACACCCTGCAGGCAGGGCAGCTCACCCTGCAGCCGTCCGAACCCGTTCAGGGCGAGGTCGTCCTGGCGCATGCCCGCGTCGGCGTCCTCCACGACGACCCGCGGACCTGGGCGCAGGCGCTGAAACTGAACGGCCTGGCCTACGAGAGCCTGGAACCGCGCCTGCCCGCCCGCGAGCGGCTGCGGTGGCTGGCCCTCGACCCCGACGGCCACCAGCCCCAGCCGTACGAGCGGCTGGCCGCGCACTACACCGCGCTGGGGCAGCCGGGCGAGGCGCGCCGCGTCCTGCTGGCCAAGGAGCGCCTCGCCCACCGCGCCGGCACCCCCGCCGGCCGGTTCTGGGGCATGCTGCAGGAGGCCACGGTCGCCTACGGCTACCAGCCCTGGCGCGCCGTGCTGTGGCTGGCGCTGCTGCTGACGGCGGGCGGCGCGGTGTACGGCACGAACCCGCCCCCGCCCCTCAAGGCGGACGAGGCCCCGCACTTCAACCCGGTCGTCTACACCCTCGACCTGCTGCTGCCCCTGGTCGACCTGGGACAGCAGCGCGCCTTCAACCCCGCGGGCGGGTACCAGTGGTTCTCCTACGTCCTGGTGGCCGCGGGCTGGATCCTGGTGACGGTGGTCGCCGCCGCCGTGGCCCGCGTCCTGTCCCGCCGCTGACCCGCCTGCACCCGGCGGGCGCTACTTGCGGCCGACACCGCCGAGCACCAGGAACCGCTCGGGCCTGTCCTCGATCTCGCCGTCGTCGGGGCGCCACAGCGGCACGTACACCAGGCCGGGATCCAGGACGTCCCAGCCGTCGAAGAACCGCAGGATCTCCGCGTGCGAGCGCGACACCGCCGGGGAGGTGGCGCGGTCGTACAGCTTGCCGATCGCCGCGGTCTTGCCCGGCTCCGCCTCGTGGGTCAGGTGGGAGATCACCAGGTGGCTGCCGGGTGCGGCGACGTCGCGGAACGCGGCGACGATCGACTCCGGCTCCTCCTCCGGCTTGACCAGGTGCAGCGCCGCGACCAGCAGGAACGCCACCGGCCGCGAGAAGTCGATCAGGCCGGTGACCTCGTCGTCGGCGAGGATCTCGCCGGGACGGCGCATGTCGGCCTCGACGACCGCCGTGCGGTCGTCGCCCGCCAGGATGGCGCGGCTGTGCGCCACGGCGACGTCGTCGTTGTCGACGTACACCACGCGCGCGTCCGGGTCGACGCCCTGCGCCACCTCGTGCACGTTGCCCTGGGTGGGGATGCCGGACCCGATGTCGACGAACTGCCCCACCCCGGAGCCGGCGATCACGCGGACCGCGCGGCGCAGGAACGCCCGGTTCGCCTGCGCGAGCTCCCGCGCCTGGGGCTCGACGCGCAGCAGCCCCGTCGCGAGGTCACGATCCGACGCGAAATTGTGGTCTCCGCCGAGCAGGAAGTCGTACACCCGTGCGACGCTTGGTCTCTGACTGTCGACTTCGGGTGGTGTCCACTCGGAGTCCATGCGTAGTCTCCCTTGACCGAGGGGTTGCCGTTCGCGGGGCGCACTCAGGGTAACGCGGTTCCGCCCGGCGGCCCCGACATACCGGACAGTGAAGGGCCGATGTCCGAACAACCCGCGACCCCCGTGACCGTGCTGCTGACGCCGGACGGCCGGATCTCCGGCTGGGGCGAGGGGGCCGCGCGCCTGTTCGGCCGCACCGCCGCCGAGGCCGTCGGGGCGGTGCTCACCGACCTGCTCGCCCGGCCCGCCGCTGCCGAGCCGCTCACGGCCGCGCTCAAGCTCGCCGCGGAGGGCCGCCCGTGGTGCGGCGTCCTGCCGCTGTCCGACGACGGCCTGTCGGCCGCCTGCGACCCGATGGCCGGCACCGGCGAGCCGGGCGCCGGGACCGCCGTCGCGCTGACCGTGTCGCCGCCGTGGGCGGGCGGGCTGGAGCTGCTGAGCGAGGCGGGCCGCCGCATCGGCTCCACCCTGGACCTGCACCGCACCGCCCGCGAGATCGTCGCCGTCACCGTGCCCCGGTTCGCCGACGCCGGCGCCATCTACGTCCTGGAGCGGCTGCTGGCCGACGACGACCGGCCCGCCGCCGAGTCCGACGGGTCGGCGGTCGTGCGCCGCCTGGCGGTCGAGTTCGCCGAGGACGACCCGCGCGGATGGTCCCGGGAGTTCCCCGTCAACGAGGTGATCGTCTACCCGCCGTCCACCCCCTTCGCCGAGTGCCTCGCCGGCGGGCGCATGGTCGAGTTCGGCGGCGACGCCGTCCAGGACACCCACGCGCACCGCACCGGCCGCCTCGTCGACGGGCTCCTCGACCACGTCTCGCTGCTGGCGGCGCCGCTGGTGGCACGGGGGCGGACGCTGGGGTTCGCGCTGTTCAGCCGCAAGCGCGGCCGGCTGCCGTTCGCAGCCGCCGACACCGCGCTGGCCGCCGAGCTGGCCGGGCGCGCCGCGACGTGCATCGACAACGCCTGCCAGTACCGGCGCGAGCACCGCACCGCGACGGCGCTGAAGGCCGGGCTGCTGCCCGCCGCCGTCTCCGTCCCGCCGGGCCTGGAGATCGCGCACCGCTACCTGCCGGCCCGCAGCGGCGTCGGCGGCGACTGGTACGACGTCGTGCCGCTGCCCGGCGACAGGATCGCCGTGGTGATCGGCGACTCGGTCGGCCACGGCGTGACCGCCGCCGCCGCGATGGGGCAGCTGCGCGTCGCCGCGCACACCCTGGCCAGCTGCCGGTTCCCGCCCGGCGAGGTGCTGGCCCGCCTCGACCGGATCGCGCAGGGCCTGGACGCCGCGCAGTTCGCCACCTGCCTGTGCCTGGTCTGCGACCCGGCGACGCTGCGCTGCGAGGTGGCGTGCGCCGGCCACCCGCCGCCGCTGCTGGCGCTGCCCGACGGGACGGTGCGGCACTTCGCCGTCCCGGACGGGCTCCCGCTCGGCGTGTCGGACGAGGCGCACCCGACCGAGTACGGGCAGGTGCCGGCGGCGATCCCGCCGGGCGCCACCCTCGCCCTCTACACCGACGGCCTCGTCGAGAGCCGCATGCGCAACGTGGACGAGGGCATCACCCGGCTGGCGTCCGCGCTGGCCGCCTCCCGGGCCGGCGCCCTGGAGGACATGGCGGACGGCGTCCTGGCCCTGCTGTCCGACCAGCAGGGCCACGACGACATCGCCCTCCTGCTGATGCGCCCGGCCTGAAGCCGGCCGGCCCGCTACAGGCCGGACCGCTACAGGCCGGGGATCTGGTGGTTGCGGAAGGCGTCGACGAAGTACTTGTGGTCGTCGCGGACGATCTCGGCGTAGCCGGTGCCGAACGCCACCATCGCCTCGACGAACGCGGACTCGTCGGCGCCGATCACCGCGTCGATGGCGTCCTCGACCTGGAAGCCGACCAGGGTGTGGTCGGAGTCGGTGTCGGAGACGCAGTGCACCTTGGCGGTGGCGCGGCCCAGGTCGTCCAGGACCGACAGCATGTCCTCCGGCTCGGTCAGGCCGCCCCAGTCCAGGTCCTCCTCGTAGGGCGACAGCTCCTGGACGACGTAGCCGACGCCGGCGATCTGGGTGTGGCCGAGCCACGGGTCGGCGTTGGCCTGCAGCGCGCGGCGGGACACGGCGGTGCGGTGACCGTGGTGTTGGAAGTACTCGCGGATGCGGGGGTCGTCGACGACGCGGCTGGGGGCGGCGACGTTGCCCTGCTTCATCGACAGGATGACGTCGTTCTCCAGGGCCTGGGTGTTGCCCTCCACCAGGATGTTGTACGCCGACAGCCCGGCGGAGCCGATGCCGAAACCGGAGGCGCCGACGATGTCCTTGACCTGGTAGGTCAGGCTGCCGAACCGCTTGTCGGCCGGGATCGTGGTCAGGTACTCCTGGTAGGCGGCCTCGACGTCGGCGCGCTCGGCGTCGCCGAGGCGGCGGACGCCGGCGCGGTCGCGGAACCGGCGGTCGGGCCCGTCGACCTCGGTCATGCCCTCCAGCAGCCCGATCCGGGTGCCGCCCATCGCGGCGACCAGCACGTCCCGGACGTACCCGTCGGTGGTGTCGAGCGTCAGCGCGAACCTCTCGTCGCCGTCGTGCGCGGCGAACCGCCGGACCTGGTCGACGTAGGCGCGCACGTAGGTCTCGATCAGCCGGCGGATGTCGGAGTCGGAGATCGCCTTCTGCCAGGCCAGCAGCGCCAGGCTCGCGACGAGGCGCTTGACGTCCCAGGTGAAGTGCCCGACGTAGGCCTCGTCGTAGTCGTTGACGTCGAAGACGAACACGCCGTCGTCGTTCATGTAGGTGCCGAAGTTCTGCGCGTGCAGGTCGCCCTGGATCCAGACGCGGCCGGTGCGCTCGTCGGCCCACGGGTCGTCGTCGTGGACGATGTCGGCGTAGAACAGGCACGCGCTGCCGCGGTAGAACGCGAACGGGTCGGAGGCCATCTTGCGGAAGCGGCGGCGGAACTCGGCGGGGCTGCCCTCCATCAGGTCCGAGAACGCGTCGACCAGGACGTCGACGATCTGCGCCTGGCGCTCCTTGGGCTCGCGCCCGCGCAGTTCCCCGGTGATGCTCGCCATGCTCGACTCTCCTCAATGATCGGGTCGTCCCCGCCGCTGCCGGGGCTTTCCCCGGTCATTGTGCCGAATCGTCCGCCGTCCTGGCGGTGAACAGCGCGCGAACCGCGGGCTCGGACCGCACGAGGTCCAGCGCGGTCCCGGCGTGGCCGGGCACGTAGCCGTTCCCGATCAGCATCGTGACGTCGGCGGCGAGGCCCTCGGCGCCGAGCGCGGCGGCCGGGAACGACGTCGCCATCGAGAAGAACACGACGGTGCCGCCCGGCGCGGTCGCCAGGATCGCGCCGTGCTCGCATCCCGGCACGTCCACGCAGACGACCGTGACGTCGGCGGGCCCGCCGTGCGCGTCCTCGATCGCCGCGGCGACGGCGACCGGGTCGCGGGCGTCGGCGCGGACGACGGCGTCGGCCAGGCCGGTGGCGGCCAGCAGGTCCTCCTCCTCGGCGGTCGGCACCAGCCCGATCACCCGGGAGGCGCCGGCGCGGCGGGCCGCCGCCAGCGCCAGCGAGCCGCTCTTGCCGGCCGCGCCGAGCACCGCCACGGCCGGGGCCTCCGGCCGGGACGCGACGACGCGGCGGGTGAGGGCGGGCGCGCCGCACACGTCCAGGACGGCGAGGGCCAAGGGGACGGGCAGGTCGTCGGGCAGCACCGCGGCGATCGACCGGGCGAACAGGATCGCGTGGCCCCGCGCGGGCACCTGCTCCGACAGGCCGTCCCAGCCGGCCAGCCCGTCGGTGACGGCCAGCGGGGTGAGGGTCAGCGAGACGAGCGTGGCGACGCGGTCGCCGGGCTTCAGGCCGAGCGGCGAGTCCGGGCCGGTCTCCTCGACGACGCCGACGAGCATGCCGCCCGACCCGGTGACGGGGTTGTGCATCTTGCCGCGCTCGGCGACGATCCGCAGCACCTCGGCCCGGACGGCGTCCGGGTCGCCGCCGTGCGCGGTGCGCAGCTGCCGGTAGGACGCGGCGTCCAGGTTGAGCCGCTCCACGCCGATCCGGACCTCGTCCGCCCGGATCCGCGGGTCGGCGTCCAGCCGCCGCGCGGCCTGCGGCAGCACGCCCGCGGGCTCCAGCACCCGGTGCAGGCCCACCGCCGTCCCCGTGCCGCCGTCGCTCATCGCCGTCCCGCCTCTCCCCCGCCGCCGGATGGGTACCCGCAAGATATACCGGGTATCACTGGTTACATCGAAAGTCTTCCCGTAACGTCGGCCCTATACAAGAGTTTTATGCGATCAATGAGGCGAGGAGGCGGTCGACGATGACCACTGCCCTGCACCGGGACCAGGACGCGACCGTCCTTTCCGAAGAGACCGCACGCCAGCCGTACGCCTACCGGCGCCGGCCACTGGAGGAACCCGACTGGCGCCGCCTGCCCGGATGGCGCGACGTGACGCAGGACGAGTGGGAGTCGGCGCAATGGCAGCGCGCCAACTGCGTGAAGAACCTGCGGCAGCTCCGCAAGGTCATGGGCGACCTGCTCGACGAGTCCTTCTACGCCGACCTGGAACGCGACCAGGCCGAGCGCGCGACCATGTCGATGCTGCTGCCCCCGCAGATGCTCAACACCATGGACGCCTCGTCCACCGGCGCGTTCTACGGCGACCCCGTGCGGCGCTACATGCTGCCCGTCTTCAGCGACCGGCGCACCGACTGGCCGTCCCACCCCCGCGCCGCGCGCGATTCGCTGCACGAGGCCGAGATGTGGGCCGTCGAGGGCCTCACCCACCGCTACCCCACCAAGGTCCTCGCCGAACTGCTGCCGACCTGCCCGCAGTACTGCGGCCACTGCACCCGCATGGACCTGGTCGGCAACTCCACCCCGAACGTCGACAAGCACAAGTTCACGATCAAGCCGCCGGACCGGCTCGGCGCCATGCTCGACTACCTGCGCCGCACCCCCGGCGTCCGCGACGTGGTCGTCTCCGGCGGCGACGTCGCCAACATGCCCTGGCCGCGGCTGGAATCGTTCGTCGACTCCCTGATGGACATCGACAACATCCGCGACATCCGCCTGGCCAGCAAGGCGCTCATGGGACTGCCCCAGCACTGGCTGCAGGACGACGTCCGCGCCGGCATGGAACGCCTCGCCGCCAAGGCGCGCGAGCGCGGCGTCCAGATCGCGATCCACACCCACGTCAACGCCGCCCAGTCGGTGACGCCGCTGGTCGCCAGGGCGGCCCGCGCCATGCTCGACACCGGCATCCGCGACGTGCGCAACCAGGGCGTGCTGCTTCGCGGGGTCAACGACACACCCGCCGCGCTGCTCGACATGTCGTTCGCGCTGCTCGACGAGGCCGGGATCATGCCGTACTACCTCTACATGTGCGACATGATCCCCTACAGCGAGCACTGGCGGCTCGCGGTCTGGGAGGCGCAGGAGCTCCAGCACGCCGTCATGGGCTACCTGCCCGGCTTCGCCACCCCGCGGATCGTCTGCGACGTCCCCTACGTGGGCAAGCGCTGGGTGCACCAGGTCGCCGGCTACGACCGCGAACGCGGCGTCTCCTACTGGACGAAGAACTACCGCACCGGTCTTGAGGCCTCCGACCCCGACGCGCTGACCAGGCAGTACGAGTACCACGACCCGATCTACACCCTGCCGGAGAGCGGCCGTGAGTGGTGGCGGTCGAAGGCCGTGTGAGCCAGGCGGCGATCCGGCCCGGCGCCTTTACATTGTAGATCAAGAATGGGCCGAATACCCTCGGTCGGGTGACCTATGACCTGACCACCCGGTTTCCGGCCGGCGCGTCCATCACGGCCTCCGACCTGGAGGACGACCCGCACCCGCACCTCGCGCGGCTCCGCGAGCGCGAGCCCGTCTCCTGGCTCCCCGCGCTGGACGGCTGGCTGGTGACCTCCCGCGACCTGGCGCTGCGGGTGATGCGCGACGCCGCCGCGTTCACGGTCGACGACCCGCGCTTCTCCACCGCGCAGGTCGTCGGGCCAAGCATGCTGTCGCTGGACGGGCCCGCCCACACCCGCCACCGCGACCCGTTCGCGCGCCCCTTCCGGCCGGCGCGGACCCGCGAGCGCTTCACCGCGTTCGTCGAGGCCGAGACCGACCGGCTCGTCGGCGGCCTGGCCCCCGCGGGCCGGGCCGAGCTGCGCGGCGAGCTGGCGGGGCCGCTGGCCGCCGCCGTCGTCACCGAGGCGCTCGGGCTGCACGGCGTGGACACCGCGACCGTCCGGTCCTGGTACGGGGCGTTCGTCGAGGCCGTATCGGCCATCACCGCGGGCGGTACCGCACCGGCCCGCACGGACGAGGCGTACCGGCTGCTCGGCGCCGCCGTCGAGGAGGCGATCACCGCGGCGCGCCCCGGGTCGCTGCTCGCCGGGGCCGCGCGGGACGCGGATGCGCAGGACGGGGCGGCGCAGGACGGGGCGGCGCAGGACGGGGCGGCGCAGGACGGGGCGGCGCAGGACGGGGCGGCGCAGGACGGGCCCCGGCCCCTGGCCACCGGCGAGGTCGTCGCGAACGCGGCGATCCTGATGTTCGGCGGCATCGACACCACCGAGGGCATGATCGCCAACGCCGTGCTGCACCTGCTCGGGCATCCCGGCCAGCTCCGCCTCGTCCTGGACGACCGGGACCTGCTGCCCGCCGCGATCGAGGAGTCGCTGCGGCTGGAGCCGTCGGCGTCCGTCGTGGACCGGTACGCCACCCGCGACACCGACCTCGGCGAGGCCCCCGTGCGCGCCGGCGACCTGGTCCGCGTGTCGATCGCCGGCGCCAACCGCGACCCGGACGTGTTCCCCGACCCGGGCCGCTTCGACGTGCGGCGCGAGAACGCCGCCGAGCACCTGGCCTTCGCGCACGGCCCGCACTTCTGCTTCGGTGCCCACC